>SKMM01000248.1 GCA_007121055.1 Paracoccaceae bacterium
GGCACCATCACCGGGTGGCCCTGGAAATACCGCACCGCCGAGGACAGAAGCTTCAGCCCCTCGCCATAGGTCTCGGGCTCGAACGACGCGGCGAGCATCAGGTAGATGTCGAGGTGGATGGGCTGGCGCTGCCGCAGGACGCCTGCGAGCGACACGCCGGGGCGTGTGCCCGCGCGCGGCATGGCGTCGTGGCTGATGTTGGTGACGAAGAGCGCGAGGCGGTTGCGCGCCTCGTCGGCGGGCTTGCCCTCGGCGTCCGTCAGGGGCGTCAGCGCCACCAGGTCTTCGGGCACGTTATAGAGCCCCTTGAGGTGCCCGTTCAGCCGGTCGACCAGCAGCCTGAGCGCCCGGTCGATCATGCCCGGCCCGATTTCCGCTCGACTGTGGGCCGGTCCCGCATGGGCGTGCCTCGTCTGCTGCTGTGGAAACAGGGTACGACGACTCTCCTGAAAAGCAAACAAAACCTTTTTGGTTCGCGCATGAATTGCGCGATCAGTGCCGCGAGGCCATGAACCGTCCCAGCCCCCAGCTGAAGATCAGCCCCGCCGCCATGAACCACAGCGACACATAGGCATAGGTCAGCAGCAGGAAGGCCGGGCGGTGGTCCTGGGCGATCAGCCGGTTGGCGCGGCCGACGATTTCATCGGCGCCGATCACCGAGGCGGTGGCCGAAGCCATGATGATGATCAGGAAATACTGCATCCAGGCGACGAAGAAGGTGGCGAGTGCGGCGCCGTCGCCGCCGGCGCGTTGCCGGCGCAGGCCCAGCCCCTGGTCGGAGGTGAAGCCCACCACCGGGATCGTCAGCGCCACCGTGGCCTTGACCCAGAGCGGGATAGCCAACAGGTGGCCTGCAACCTCGACCTCCACCGGCAGCATGAAGGCGACATAGAACAGCAGCACGAAGCTGGGGACATTGCGACACAGGCTGGTGGCAAGCTCGGCCGGCGGTCGGGTCCACCAGCGGCCGGCCGCGCGCAGGGCTGCGAGCATGAGCCCGATCAGGGTCCCCAGCGCCATGGAGACCGCCGCGATCAGCAGGTTGGTGGCGAAGCCGCCGGCGAGGAAGGGGGTGGCGGCGATGAGCGTCTCGATCATGGGCGCACGCCCACGAGGCGTTTCGCGCCCCGGAACAGCCAGATTACCCCCATTACCAGCAGAAAATAAAATACCAGCAGGAAGTTCATCAGGGTGGCGGCGCTGGCGCCCTCGGCGATCAGCGTGTTCACGGTGGCGATGATCTCGGTCAGGGCGATGGCGCTGGCCATGCCGGCGGCCTTGACGATGTTCACGCAGGTCGCGACCAGCCCGTCGTAGGCGCGCACCAGCGCCGCGGGCAGTCGTGCCCAAAGGCCGGCGTCGGGTTGGGCGCGCCCCTCCACCTCCAGTCCCGCCGAGATCAGGACGGCGTTGGTGGCGCCCGCATAGACCGAGAAGATCAGCCCGGCTACGAGGAACGCGCCCGGCGTGATCGCGTAGGAGTTCGCGAGGATCGAGCCGAGGCCGAAGAACACGATGTAGAGTTGCAGGATCGGCGGTGTCATGCGGGCCACCGTCACCACCCCCTGGATCGGGGCGCGCAGGATCCACACCCGGCGCGCGGCCTGGTCGGCCACTCCCAGCAGGATGCCGAACCCCAGGGCACCCACCACTGCCACTGTACTCAGCGCCAGCGTCACTCCGATGCCCTGCGCCAGCTTTGCCCGAGCGAAGGCGTCGAACAGAACGTCGAACTCCAGCCCCGTGGCGGCTTCGACCGCGCGTGCCCAGTCTGGGACCACTACCGGGCCCGCGCCGATGCGTGCGACATTGTCGATCAGGCAACTGGGCGGGACGGCGCCGTTGGCCTGCCGGGTGCAGAACGGCGCGCCGTCCGTTCCCTTCCGTGACCACATCCGCTGCATGTCCTGCAGGAAGGCGGTGGGCTGCAGCCCCCAGGCCGCCTGCCGCTCCAGCAGGAAGCCCGAGACATGCCAGTGCGCGATCACGTCGGCGACGAAGCGGCCCCAGGCGGCCTCGCCCTCCCCGCGGGCGACTGCGGCGGCCCAGGGGGTGGGCAGGATCACCGGGAGGGCCGGGGTGAAACCGGGGTATTCGCCCGAGAGCGCCAGTTGCGCGATGGCGGTGTCATCGAAAGCCCAGCCTACACAGCGACCATCCGCCAGCGCCAGCAGCGCCGCGCCGTTGGAGGGGAAAACCATGCCCTCGACGAGGTACCGCTCTTGTAAGGTGCGGTTGAAGTAGGCCCCGCCGGTCAAGCAGACGGGCCGGCCGCGCAGCTGGCCCCAGTCGGTGTAGGGCAGGTCGGGGCGGCCGAACAGCACCACGCCGCTTGCGTAGTAATGCGGCTGTATCAGGTCCGAGATCTGGCGGCGTTCCTCGGTGTCGCCCAGCGTGGCGATCACAAGATCGACGACGCCCTGCTCCAGCCGCGGCAGGCGGTTGGCCGCGCTGACGGGGATCATCTGTAGCTCGACCCCCAGCCGGGCGGCGAGGTCGGCGGCCAGGTCGATCTCCAGCCCGACGATGTTGCCCGCGGCATCGCGCATGCCCCAAGGGGGGTAGTCGTCCTTGACGCCCACGATGAGCCGGCCGCGCTGCAGGATCCGCTCCAGCCGACCGGTGCGGTCATCGGGCAGCACCGGCCCCTCGAACGTCGCCGCTTGCGCCGCGGCAGGGGCCGTCTGCCCGGGCCAGCCCAGCGCGATGCACACAAGCGCAAGCCACACCCTCACCCGGAGACCGCCTGCATCAGGATGCCGTAGCCCCAGCGCGGCGGGCAGAACGGCGTGAGCCCCGCGTCCACCAGCCGCGCCACGCCGCCCCCGGTCAGCCATGACTCTGGCAGGGTGCTTTCGGCCCAGACGCCTTCGGGGGCGAAGCCCGCAGCGCTCAGTTCCTCGGCGAGGCGGGCGGGGTCGAAGAGCTGATAAGGCAGCTCGATGCTGCCGCCGGCGATGTGGCGTCGATAGTGTATCTCCGCGCCCGGCACGGCGGCGCGCTGTTCTTGCTTGAATCGGCGCTGGCGGTTCGGGACCGACACCACAAGCCGGCCGCCAGGACCCAGCATGCCGCGCAACCGGGTCAGCAGAGCGGCACGCGCGCTGCGCGGCGTGACATGCGACAGGACGCCGAACAGGCACAGCACCAGATCGGCCGGACCATGCCGGGCGACATGGTGGCCCAGCGTGCAGGCTTCGGGGCCCAGCACTGCCACCGGCGCGCCGCCCCCGGCTGCGAGCCGGTTGCGCAGCAGCCCCAGCGCCGTGGGGCAGATGTCGAACCCCGCGGCCAGCCGCAGATGCGGCCGCAACGGCACCAGATACCGCCCGCTGCCGCAGCCATAGTCGATCACATGGGCGTCGGGTGGCAGCAGCCGGCGGATATGGGCGAGCACCCGCGGGTTGGGCCGGGGATAGCGCCGATCATAGGTGCCGGAGGCGAAATACCGGTCATAGGGGTCGCGAACCGCATCATCCATCTCGGCCTCTCCTTGGTTCATTGCCTCAATCCGGGCTGATCGTGCCGGTGCCCAGCGCGCCTTCGACGCGGCGGCGCCAGCCGGGCTGGCGCATCTCGTCCACCAGCGCGCGGTCGATGGCGTTGCGCAGCTCGGGCCGGCCGGGGGTGATGCCCCAGCCATAGGCCTCGCCGACATAGGTCTGGGACTGCACGTTCACGCGTCCGGCAAAGCGGTCGGAGCGCGCCAGGTAGGACAGGGCCACCCAGTCCCCCAGCACCACATCCACCTCGCCCCCTGCCAGCATGGCCACCGCGGCCCCCCAGGTCTGGGTCAGGATACAGGTGTCCTCAGGCTGCGAGAGCACCACCGGGACGCAAGTCCACCCGGCCCCGGGGCCGCCCACGCGCAGCGCCACCTCCTGCAGAAAATCCTGCGAGGTGGAGTTCGCCAGCGTCGCCACGCGGTGCCCGACCACCTCCTCGGCCGGCATCACGGACTGCGACCCGATCGCGCCCACGAAGGCCGAGGTCAGCACCCCGAAGATCGTGGCCGACAGCGCGGTGCCCACCACCGCCATGAAGATCTCCAGCACCTTGCCGGCGGCGCTGCGGAATCCTTCGCCCACGCCCTTGAGGCCGAGCGTGCGCGACACCGCCTCGATCATGTAGTCGAGGCTGGCGCCGAACGGCCCCTTCTCGCGCTCGAATCCCTGCCCCTCGGCCCGCAAGGCCCAGCGCAACAGGAGCGCCACCACGAGGTTGAGGATCAGGAACCCGACCAGCGCGCGGATCACCCCGGGCTGGGTGACGGTGTCGCGGATGATGCCCGTGGCATAGCGGAAGTCGATGGCCCCGCTGTCGCGGGTCGCAACCGTTAGTCCCGACGCGATATACTGCTGCGAGAAGGCGTAGCTTTCCATGCGTCCGGCGGTGATGGTCAGGGGCGAGATCACCACGTCGAGCGCGCCCGACGCCAGCGCCGCGCCCTGGTCGCGGATGGAGGGGCAGAGGATGAATTCGCTGGGGCCGTAGTCGCCGGTGGCGCGCAGCTCCCGTTCCACCAGCATCCAGATGTCGATGGCGAGGCCGCGGGGCTCGCCCCGGCGGTCGAACTCGATCAGCGGGACGGCCGGCCGGATGCCGATGGCGATGTCGGTGCCGGGGCTGCGCGGAGGGCATTGCGCCGCCGCCACGTCCGCCAGCGCTGCCAGGAAGGGCAGGGCAAGGCCGGCTGCACGCAGGGAGAAGACAGCATCGGCCAGGCGCTGGTCCTTTCTGGACGACCGCCGCGCACGGGCACCGGCGGAGTGTGCCGCCCGAGCCTGGCCCCAAACATTTAAGCAACTCTGAACGGGGTTTGTCCGACGGGATGGCACCGCGCACAACTGGAGAAAAAACTTGCCTGAAGGGCACAACTCAGGCTTGCTTGGCGGGTCTGATGGAGAGGACAGGGCATGGCAAAGGTCAGATCCGAGCGGGCGCAGCGCGCCACGGCGCCAGCGAAATCGGAGCGCAGCCGTCAGGCGGGCTATGGCCCGGGGCCGCTGGCCGCGCTGCAGCGCCTGGCCGACGCGGTGACGGCCCCCCGGGCACTGCAGCGGGCGGTCTGGGACGAGGAGGAGCCCGTGCAGGGCAAGGCGCTGCAGCGGGCAGAGCTGCCGGAGGAAGAGGAGCTGCAGATGCGGGCGATCCAGCGGCAACCGCTGGAGGAGGAAGAGCCCCTGCAGGCGAGGGCCCTCCAGCGCGAGGAGCGGCAGGCCAACCGCACCGGGTTGCCCGAGGGCCTCAGGTCCGGGGTCGAGCAGCTGTCGGGCCACGCCATGGATGGGGTGCGGGTGCACTACAACTCGTCCCAGCCGGCGGCCGTGCAGGCGCATGCCTTTGCGCAAGGCAGCGACATTCACATCGGGCCCGGACAGGAGCGGCATCTGCCGCATGAGGCCTGGCATGTCGTGCAGCAAGCGCAGGGGCGGGTGCCGCCGACGACCGAGGTGGCCGGGCTGCCGGTAAACGACGATGCCGGGCTCGAGCGCGAGGCCGACGTGATGGGTCACAAGGCCCTGTCGGCGGGCAAGGCGAGTTGACGCTGCGGGTGTCCCCTGCGGAGTTTGCTTGAGGTCATGGGGATGGTGCGGTCACAGCCCATCGGACCTTGCGCTGAAGTCGGGGGGGTGACGCACAGGCTCCGGACCTGACGGCAGGGCGGAGGCCGCGGGACCAGTTGCGCCTGTGCTGTGGCGATAGCCGTCGACCACTTGCAACACAGGACGTGGCGCAGCGCGCGGCAACACCGGCGCGGGCGACACGCCTGTCAGTGCCGCAAGGTCCTGTAGATCTTTGCTGGCGCTATGGGATGATGCTCGCCTCCGTTGCGACAGGGCGTCCGCCCCTACCGGCATCACCGCCGCGCTGTGGAAGGGACCGGGGCCGTGCCGCTGCGTCGCCTTCGAACAGCGGGGCAAACCGCGCCCGTGATCCACTGGTGCGCACCGGGTGTTGCCGGCTTGGGGCGGGGTGCAAAGGGGCGGTGGCCGTGGCAGAGCCAAGGCGTCGCTCCGGCCGCGGGCCGGGCAGGAGTGCCTCCGAATGCGTCGCTCGTCTGGTATCTGGACGAAATCGCGGATGCTTTGTTGAAAATGCAATTATCCGTGGTGCGTTTGCTCTAGCGTCGGAGGTTTACGACCGACCCCGGGCATCACAGGAGGGACACCGATGACAGACAGGTTCGTCGTCGCCTATGACGGCAGCGGCCCCGCCGGACGGGCGCTCGCGCATGCCATGAAGCAGGCGCAGGACAGTGGTGCGGGCATCGTGCTGGCCCATGTGCTGGAATGGTCGCCCTACAGCTTCCTCACGGCCGAGGAACTGGCCGAGCGCCACAAGCGCCGCAACGCCGAGTTGGAGCGCGCCCGCAGCGCCGTGGTCACCCCCGCGCTGAAGCTGCTGGGCGACAGTGGCATCCCGGTCGAGACCGACATCCGCTATGGCCATGTCGCCGAGACGCTTGTGACCATCGCCGAGGAAACCAGGGCCACGCAGATCGTCATCGGCCGGACCGGCCAATCCACCATGGTCTCGCGGTTGTTTGGCTCGGTCGCCGGCACGCTGGCGCAGATCGCGCCGGTGCCCGTCACCATCGTGCCGTGAACGGGAGGGACAGGACAATGACCACACGCATCCGTTTAGCCGCGCCGCTGGCGGCCCTCGCCGCCGGCGCCACGGCCGGGCCCGCGGGCGCACAGACCCTGGCCGAGCAGGTCGACAGCATCTTTGCGGCCTCCACCGGCTGGTTCGTCAACCTGATCTTCGCCGACCTGCCGGGCACCAGTATTCCCTGGATCGTGGGCTGGCTTGTGATCGGCGCCACCGTCTTCACCCTCTATTTCGGCTTCATCCAGGTGCGCGCATTCGGCCATGCGCTGGCGCTGGTGCGCGGCAAGTATTCCGACCCCAAGGACGCGGGCGAGGTGAGCCATTTCCAGGCGCTGGCCACGGCGCTCTCGGGCACGGTGGGGCTGGGCAACATCGCGGGCGTGGCGGTGGCGGTGTCCATCGGCGGGGCGGGGGCCACCTTCTGGATGATCCTCGCGGGCCTGCTGGGCATGGCGTCGAAATTCACAGAATGCACGCTGGGGGTGAAGTACCGCAACGAATACCCCGACGGCACCGTCTCGGGCGGGCCCATGTACTATCTCAAGAAGGGGTTTGCCGAGCGCGGCCTGCCGCTGGGCGGGTTCATGGCGGTGATGTTCTCGATCTTCTGCGTGCTGGGCGCGTTGGGGGGCGGCAACATGTTCCAGGCCAACCAGGCCGCGGCGCAGGTGCAGTCGGTGCTGGGCGTGCCCACCTGGATCACCGGGATCGTGCTGTCGGTGATCGTGTTCATCGTCATCGTGGGCGGCATCAAGTCCATCGCCCGGGTCACCGAGAAGGTCGTGCCCTTCATGGGGGTGGGCTATGTAATCGTTTCGCTGATGATCCTCGGGATGAACGCCGACATGATCCTGTGGGCCTTCGGCGAGATCTTCCGCGGCGCTTTCACCGACTCCGGCATCGTCGGCGGCATGATCGGCGCGATCATCCAGGGCTTCCGCCGGGCGGCGTTTTCCAACGAGGCGGGCATCGGCTCGGCGGCCATCGCCCATTCGGCGGTGCGCACCAAGGAGCCGATCACCGAGGGCTTCGTTTCGCTGCTGGAGCCCTTCATCGACACGGTGATCATCTGCACCATGACCGCGCTCGTGATCATCATCACCGGGCAGTTGCTGCAGGATGCCGAGACCGGGCGCTACATCCTCGACGAGGCCGGGCGGATCGCCACGGCGGGGGGCAGCCAGGCGGGTGTGCCCTTGACCTCGGACGCGTTCGGCAGCGCCTTCGGCTGGGCGCCCTATGCGCTGTCGCTGGCGGTGTTCCTGTTCGCCTTCTCGACGATGATCACCTGGTCCTACTACGGCATGAAGTCCTGGACCTACATGTTCGGCGAGGGCAAGGCGAAGGAGCTGGTCTTCAAGGTGGCCTTCTGCGTCTTCGTCTTCATCGGTGCGGTCTCGAGCCTCGATGCGGTGATCGACTTCTCCGATGCGGCACTGTTCGCCATGGCGATCGTGAACATCATCGGCCTCTATTTCCTGATGCCGATCGTGCGCAAGGAACTCGACAGCTATCTGGCCCGCCTGCGCTCGGGCGAGATCAAGGCCTACAAGTGACCCGGACGGGCCGCGGGCAGGCGCCTGCGGCCCAACCTGTTTCCTGCCGGCTCAGGGCGTGATCGCCACCTTCAGCACCCCGTCGCGCTGGTTGGCGAAGAGGTCATAGGCCGCCTCGATCTCGTCGAGCTTGAAGCGGTGTGTGACCATCGCGCCGAGGTCGACCTGGCCCGATTCGATCACCGACATCAGCCGGCGCATGCGCTCCTTGCCGCCGGGGCAGAGGGTGGTGACGATGGTATGATCTCCGAGCCCCGCCACGAAGGCGTCGAGCGGGATCTTCAGATCCTCCGAATAGACGCCGAGGCTCGACAGCGTGCCGCCGGGGCGCAGCACCCGCAGCGCGGCCTCGAAAGTCGATTGCAGGCCCAGCGCCTCGATGGCCACGTCGACGCCGCGCCCGTCGGTGATCTTCAGGATCTCGTCCACCGGGTCGACCTTGGAGAAATCCACCACCTCGTGCGCGCCCATCCGGCGGGCCATCTCCAGCCGCTCGGGCACCCGATCCACCACGATGATGCGCGAGGCGCCCATGAGCCGCGCACCGGCCGTGGCGCACAGCCCGATGGGGCCTTGCGCGAACACCGCCACCATGTCGCCGATCTTGATGTTGCCCGACTCGGCCCCGCCGAACCCCGTGGACATGATGTCGGGGCACATCAGCACCTGCTCGTCGCTCAGGGCATCTGGCACCGGGGCGAGATTGGCGATGGCGTCGGGAACCAGGATGTACTCCGCCTGGCTGCCGTCGATGGTGTTGCCGAACTTCCAGCCGCCCAGCGGCTTCCAGCCGTGCCGCGTGCCCGCCCCGTCCTGGGCGCAGCGCCCGCACTGGCAGGCGTTCGACCACATCGAGGGCGTGATCGCGCCGGCGATCACCCGCTGCCCCTCGGAATAGCCTTTCACCGCCGAGCCGAGCTTCTCGATCACCCCCACCGGCTCATGGCCGATGGTCAGGCCCTTCTCCACCGGGTATTCGCCCTTGAGGATATGCACGTCTGTGCCGCAGATCGTCGTCGTGGTGATCCGCACCAGCGCGTCGAGCGGCCCGACATCCGGGATCGGCTTGTCGTCCAGCTCGATCCGCCCGGGCTCCACGAACACCGCCGCCTTCATCCTGGCCATGGTTTCTCTCCCTCTGAGGTGGCGCGAGGATCTTGGCAGCCGTCCGGCCTGTCGTTGCGGCAGATCAAGGTAGCGCCGCCGCGGTGGCAGTTGGCGGTGTCGGCCCTCTGGCGGAACGCAGTGTCCGTTGAGACGTTAAATCAGTGGCGCACTCGGGTCGCACCGCCCCTCCGCCCCGACGCTGCGAAAGGAGCCCATGACGCACCTGTTCGAGACGGATGCCGCGGCCATCGACTGGGTCCTCGACCATGTCGGGCGCGACCTGCGCGTGGCCCTGCCTCTGGGGCTGGGCAAGCCCGTCACGCTGATCAACGAACTGGTGCGGCGCGCCTGCGCGGACCCCTCGATTCGGCTGCAGATCTTCACGGCGCTGACGCTGGAGCGGCCCGAGCCCGGCTCGGACATGGAGCGCCGCTTCCTCGGCCCCGCGCTCGACCGGCTGTTCGGTGCCTATCCGCAGATCGAGTATGCCCGCCTGCTGCGTGAGGGCCGGCTGCCCGAAAACATCCGCGTCACCGAGTTCTTCGTGCAGGCGGCCAACTGGCTGGACGTGCCGGCTGCGCAGCAGGGCTATGTCTCGGCCAACTATACCCATGCCCGCGACGTGCTGCTGGAGCAGCGCCCCAACCTGGTGCTGCACCTGCTGGCGTCCGAGGGTGACCGGCTCAGCCTGTCGTGCAACACCGACATCACCGCCGATCTCCTTGCCTTCCGCCGCAGGGGCGAGGCGGAGTTCACCGTGGTCGGGCAGGTCCACCCGGATCTGCCCTTCATGCCCGGCCCGGCCGAGATCGCGCCCGGGGAGTGCGCGGCCCTGTTGCGCCCCGAGGGACGGCCGTACGACCTCTTCTCGCTGGTCAAGCGGCCGGTGGGGTTGCAGGACTATGCCATCGGCCTGCATGTCTCGCGGCTGATCCGCGACGGCGGCACGCTGCAGATCGGCATCGGCGAGGTGGGCGACGCGGTCGCGCAGGCGCTGCTCCTGCGCGAGCGTGGGCGCGTCGGGTCCATTTGGGAGGGCTGCCCCTTTCCCCGCGCCGGGGCCTTCGCCGAGACCGGGCCCTTCGACACCGGCCTCTACGCCGTGACCGAGATGCTGGTCGACGGGTTGCTCGCGCTGTTCGAGGCGGGGATCGTGCGGCGCGAGGTCGACGGGGCAGCCATCCACGCCGGCTTCTTCGTCGACAGCCGCGACTTCTACGCCCGCCTCAAGGCGCTGCCCGAACACCAGCGCGCCCGCCTCGCCATGATGCCCGTGTCCTTCACGAACGCCCTCTATGGCGACGAGGTCTCCAAGCGCGCCGCCCGGCGCGACGCGCGCTTCGTCAACGCGGCGATGATGGTGACGCTGCTGGGCGCTGCGGTGTCCGACGGGCTGGAGGACGGGCGGGTGGTCAGCGGGGTGGGCGGGCAGTTCAACTTCGTCGATCAGGCCTTTGCACTGAGGGGCGCGCGCTCGATCCTCACCCTGCCGGCCACGCGTCGGGGAAAAAGCGGGCTCAGCTCCAACATCCGATGGAGCTATGGCCACATCACCATCCCGCGCCATCTGCGCGACATGATCGTGACCGAATACGGCATCGCCGATCTGCGCGGCAAATCGGATGCCGATGTCATCGCGGCCCTCCTGTGCATCGCCGACAGCCGGTTTCAGGCCGGTCTCGAGGAGACAGCCAAGGCCACCGGCAAGCTGCCGCGGTCGTGGCGGCTGCCGGACACTGCACGCAACAACACGCCCGAGGCGGTGCGCGCCTGGCTCGCCCCGCACCGCGATACGGACCTGCCCCGCTTCCCCTTCGGCACCGACTTCACCGAGGCCGAACAGGCGCTTCTGCCCGCCCTCGCCGAGCTGAAGGCCGCGAGCAACAGCCTGCCCGCGCTCCTGTCCCTCGCCTTTTGCGGTTTGCGCGGCACTTCCGCTAACCTAGAAGCCGAGGCGATGGCGCGCATGGACCTGACCCGGCCCGGCGACCTCAGGACCCGGCTTGCCGCGTTCGCGTTACGCGGTGCACTGCGGAACAGCTCCTGACAGTTTGCCCCCGCTTCCAGTCGAAATGACCCCTCCCCACACCCGCCGGCGCCCCGCCGGCGCACCACGCATCGCCCGTGGCGCGGAGCCATCGCTGCGGTTCCGGACCCAGCCCGGTGGCACGCGCCCGTCCTCGGTCCGGTCAGCCCACTCTCCGTCACGCCGCGCGACCTGCACCGCGCGTGCCTGTCTGCTGTCGCCGGTCGCGGGGACGATGCCTTACCAAGAAGGCGGCGCCGGCGGGGCGGACCTCCGACCGGGAGCCATGGTCAGCTATCGCGCGTAACTGGCGCCGCGGGCACGTCCCGATCTGCGCCTGAGCCTGCCGCTCTCCGTGGCTGACCGCCGCGCGCCGCGTGCCCCCGCTGACCTTCCGCCGCACCCCGGCTATGATGTGCAGCAGACGGTGCCGCGTGATGAGGGGACAGCATGGCCCATCGCCTTCTGCGCATCGCCGCCTGGACGCTCGGCGTGCTGGCGGTGGTGGCAATCGCCGGCTTCCTGTGGCTTCGGCAGAGCCCGTACTGGGCCGGCATCACGCTGTTTTCCGAAGCAACCCGGGTCGAGAACTTCCGCGCCATGGACCGGGTCTTTCCGTACCGCACCGTCGCCCGTGCGGGCCCCGTCTGGGCATTCGACCGCGATTCCCGCCCGCTGCCCGCCCGATACGCCTTCGGGGAGGAGGAGCGCGACCTCGCGGCCTTCCTCGACCGCACCGAGACCACGGGCCTGCTGGTCGTCCACAGCGGCTTCATCACCCATGAGGAGTACCGGCAGGGCGCCGACGAGACCTCGGCCTTCACCTCCTGGTCGGTGGCGAAATCGGTGATCTCGGCGCTGATCGGCATCGCGCTGGAGGAGGGCCACATCGCCAGCCTGCGCGACCCGATCGGGGCCTATGTGCCCGGCCTCGACGGCACGCCCTATGGCGCAGTGCCCATCGAGGATGCGCTGACCATGTCCTCGGGCATCGCCTTCGACGAGGACTATGCCCGCACGGCCTCCGACATCAACATGCTGTTTATCCGCACCATGGCGATGGGCCAACCCCAGGTGGACCTGCTGGCGGGGCTGGCCAGCGGGCGCGCGCCCGGGGAGTTCAACGACTATGTCAGCTCGGACACGATGGCGCTGGGCCTGGTGCTGGCGGCGGCCACGGGGATGCCGGTGGCCGCCTATCTGGAAAGTCGCCTCTGGGGCCCCATGGGTGCCGAGGCCGATGCGTTCTGGAGCACAGACCGCCGGGGCGAGGAGTTCGCCCTGTGCTGCCTCAACGCCACCCTGCGCGATTATGCCCGGTTCGGCCGGCTTTTTCTGGAGGGTGGCGCGCGGGAGGGCCGGCAGATCGTGCCTGCAGCCTGGGTCCGGGCCTCGGTCACGCCGGAGGCCGCGCATCTGCAGCCCGGCCCCAACCCGGCCTCCCACTGGACCTTCGGCTATGGCTACAAGTGGTCGATTCCCGAGGATCCGCAGGGCGACTTCCTCGCCATCGGGGTGTGGGGCCAGTACGTCTATGTGGATCCGACGCGCGAGGTCGTCATCGTCAAGACGAGCGCCGACCCGGACTTCGACGGCCGCGACCATGAGACCGTCGCCGTCTTCCGCGCCATCGCGCTCAGCCTGGCCGAGGCCGCCGGCCCCTGACCGCACTGCCCTCGAGCTGCGCGTCTGACCCAGACTGATCGTCGGGGGCGCTGCGCTCCGGCGTGCCCGGCGGCCAGCGCTCAGGCGAGGTCGCGCACCGGGCCGTCCAGCAGCCGCATCAGGTCGCCGAAATGCCCGTCGCTGCGGGCGGGCCGGGTCGGGTCCGAGGTGATCGCCACGGCCAGCCGCGCGGATTCATGCGCGGCGATGACCTGACCGCCGAAGCCGCGGGCCAGCACCCAGCCCGAGGGGCTGACGAACCACCCCAGCCCATAGCCGAGCCGCGAGAAGGGCGAGGCCGTCACCGGGCGGACCGAGGCCGCGACCCAGTCTGCGGGCACCACCTGCACCCCGTCCACCCGGCCGCCGTCGCGCATCAGCACCCCCAGCCGCAGCATCGCCAGCGGGCTCAGCGCCATGTCGTTGCCGCCGAAATGGAAGCCCTGCGGGTCGCGCGGCCAGTCGGGGATGTCGATGTTCAGTGGCTGGCCCAGGCCCGCGTGGGCCTGGGCCAGGAGGCTTTGCCCCGTGGCCACCGCCAGCGCGGCGCCCAGCACGTGGCTCGAGCCGGTGGAATAGATCATCCGCCCGCCCGCCGGCGCCAGCCGCGGCCGGGTCAGCACATGCGCCACCCAGTTGCCCGAGGACACGAAGGCGCCGTAGCGCGCGCCCGACGTGCTCTCGAGGCCCGCGCGCAGGGTCACGAGGTCGTGCAGCGTCAGCGCCTCCACCCCCTCGGTCGCCCCGGCGGGGATCAGCCGCGGGGCGACCTCGGACAGCCGCGCATGGGGGCCATCCACATCGCCGCGCGCCACGGCGAGGCCCAGCAGGAGGCCAAGCACGCTCTTGGAGACGGATTTCACATTGGTGGGGCGGCTCAGCCCGGGACCCCGCAGTGCCTCGGCCAGCACCCGCTCGTCGCCGCGCTGCACGACAATGGCATGGAGCTGGTCGAGCCCGCGCGCGGCGCGCAGGACGTCGGACGGTGCTGCCCGTGCGGGCCTAAGCGCGGGTGCGGCAAGCCCCAGGGCCAGTGCGAGCGTGAAGGTGCGGCGTGTCTGCATGGTCCGATAGGACGCCCTTTGCGCCCTGCCCGCCAGCCCGGTCCGGTCACATGCCAGAGAGGCGGCGGCTTCGGGCGCCGCGCGGGGGACTATCCCCGAGCCATGCCCAGGGAGAGCGCGGCAGACCGGCCCGCCGCCGGGTGGCTTTCCGTCTGGCCCCCGCGGTGCGCAGGTCGTAGCCTTGCGCGCAATGCATGGCACGCACCGGGTCGGGGGACGCACAGGATGACGAAGAACTGGCCGACGGCGGCTGAATGGCGTGGCGCGGTGGCCTCGGACACGGGCCTCGACCGGGCGGCGCTCGATGCGGCGGTGGCCGTCGCGATCGACGGCGCCTCGACCATGAACCGGGACATCGGCGCGGCGCTTGCCGACGGGCATTTCGGCGAGCCCTGGCCGGTCTGCCGCACCATCGGCCCGGTCAGGGACCGCGGCGACCCCAACGGGCTGATCCTGCACCGCGGGCGCATCGTGGCGCGCTGGGGCGATGTGGAGCGGGTCGACATGACCTTCAGCGTTACCAAGAGCTATCTTGCGCTCTGCGCGGGCCTTGCCGTCGACGACGGGCTTATCCCCGACATCCACGCCCCGGTGCGCGACCTGGTGGATGACGGGAACTTCGACGGCCCTCAGAACGGCCCGATCACCTGGGCGCAGCTTCTGCAGCTGACCTCGGAATGGGAAGGCACGCTGTGGGACAAGCCCGACTGGGTGGACCACAACCGGGACCTCTCGGCCAAGCCCGGCGCGCCGTCGCGCAAGGGCCAGCGGCGGGCGATGCACCCGCCCGGCACGCATTGGGAATACAACGACGTGCGGGTCAACGTGCTGGCGCTGGCGCTGATGCGGGTGTTCCGCCGGCCCCTGCCCGAGGTGCTGAAGGCGCGGATCATGGACCCCATCGGCGCCTCCGACAGCTGGGAATGGCACGGCTACGAGAACTCCTGGGTGGAGATCGACGGGCGGCGGATGCAGTCGGTTTCAGGGGGCGCGCATTGGGGGGGCGGGCTTTGGATCAACAGCCTCGACCACGCGCGGGTGGGCCTTCTGATGCTGCGGGGCGGGGCGTGGGACGGCCGGCGCATCCTGTCCGAGGCCTGGGTGCGAACCTGCCTCGCGCCTTCACCGCTCAATGCGAACTATGGCTGCCTGTGGTGGCTGAACACCGACGGCACACAGGCCCCGGCGGCGCCACGGTCCAGCTTCTTCGCGCTCGGGGTGGGGTCCAACATCGTCTGGGTCGATCCCGAGAACGACCTCGTGGCCGTGGTGCGCTGGATCGAGAAGGCCCGGTTCCCCGACTTCGTGGCGGCGGTGATGCGGGCCCTTCCGCCCGGCTGAAGGGTCGCTCAGGCCTCGGCCCGGGCGTCGGCGCGGCTCTTGCCGGCGACGTCCAGGGCGAGGGTGGCGGCCATGAAGCGGTCGAGGTCGCCGTCGAGGACGCCCTGGGTGTCGGAGGTCTCGACACCGGTGCGCAGGTCCTTGACCATCTGATAGGGCTGCAGGACGTAGCTGCGGATCTGGTTGCCCCAGCCGGCGTCGCCCTTGGCGTCATGGGCGGCCTCGATGGCCTCGGTGCGTTTGCGCAACTCCATCTCGTAGAGGCGGGACTTCAGCGCGGCCATGGCGATGGCGCGGTTCTGGTGCTGGGATTTTTCCGAGCTGGTGACCACGATCCCGGTGGGGATGTGGGTGATGCGCACCGCCGAATCGGTGGTGTTGACGTGCTGTCCGCCCGCGCCCGAGGAGCGGTAGGTGTCGATGCGGATGTCCGAGGGGTTCACCTCGATCTCGATGTTCTCGTCCACCACCGGATAGACCCAGACCGAGCTGAAGGAAGTGTGCCGGCGCGCCGCCGAATCATAGGGCGAGATGCGCACCAGCCGGTGCACGCCCGACTCGGACTTGAGCCAGCCATAGGCGTTGGGCCCCGAGATGCGGTACGATACCGAGCGGATGCCGGCCTCTTCGCCCGGGCTTTGCGACATCATCTCGACGTCATAGCCCTTCTTCTCGGCCCAGCGGACATACATGCGCGCAAGCATGGCGGCCCAGTCGCAGCTTTCCGTGCCACCGGCGCCGGCGTTGATCTCCAGGAAGGTGTCGTTGGCGTCGGCCTCCCCGTCCAGCAGCGCCTCGATCTCCTTGGCGGCAGCGCGTTCGGCCAGGGATTTCAGGGCGGCTTCGGCCTCGGCGACGATGTCGGTGTCGCCCTCGGCCTCGCCCAGCTCGATCAGTTCGAGGTTGTCGGCGAGGTCCTTCTCGATCCCGTCATGGGTGCCGAGCTGGTCGACCAGCCGCTGGCGGTCGCGCATCAAGGCCTGGGCGCGGGCGGCGTCGGACCACAGGTCCGGGTCCTCGATCATCGCGTTGAACTCTTCCAGCCGGTGCGGCGCGGTCGCGCGGTCCATGCGCTGCGCCAGCAGGGCAAGCGACTTGCGGATGGCATCGACGGTGGTCTGCGTCTCGGCGCGCATCGGGGGCCTCGTTTCTTCTCGGATGCCCGGACCGGGCCTCGGGCCGGAGATAGAGCCCGCGGGTGGGGCGCTGCAAGCCCCGCGGGATGGCCTCAGTACAGGCCGCCCGAACTCATGGTGCCGAAATCGGCGCGCCCGCCGCCGCTGGAGCCGCCGCCGCTGGGGCCCTCCTCGCGCGAGTAGAGCGGGAGATTGGAACCCATGGCGAAGCCGCCGTCGATGGTCAGGCCGAACATCGGCTCCTGGCCCACACGGAAGAACTCCGCCACGACGTTGCTGCCGCTGGCACCATCGGCCAGGCGGGCGCCGGTGTGGCGGTCGACATTGATGAAATAGCCGCCCGGGGGCACTGCAAATCGGGTGCCACCGTACTTGGCGATGGCCTCGCGCATGAATTCCTCGAAGATGGGCGCGCAGGTGCCTCCGCCGGTGACGCCGCGGCCGAGGCTCCGGGGGCGGTCGTGGCCGATGTAGCAGCCCGCGGCAATGTTGGACGAAAAGCCCACGAACCACACGTCGCGCACGTCGTTGGTGGTGCCAGTCTTGCCCGCGACGGGCACGGGCAGGTTGATGCGGCTGGCGGTGCCGCGCTGCACCACCCCTTCCAGCATCGAGGTGAGCTGGTAGGCGGTAACCGGGTCCATGATCCGCTGGCGGTTGGTGAGGATGCGCGGCGCCGCGCCGGGGGCCAGCCCGTCGACGTCGCAATCCACGCAGGCGCGCTGGTCGTGGCGATAGACGGTGCGGCCCCAGCGGTCCTGCACGCGGTCGACCAGCGTGGGCTCCACCCGCTCGCCGCCATTGGCGAACATGGCGTAGGCGGCGACCATGCGGAACAGCGTGGTTTCCTGCGCGCCGAGCGAGTTGGCGAGATAGGTCTGCATGCGGTCATAGACCCCGAAGCGCTCGGCGTATTGGCCGACCACGTTCATGCCGACTTCCTGCGCCATGCGCACGGTCATCAGGTTGCGCGACATCTCGATGCCCGTGCGCACGGGGGTGGGGCCATAGTAGCGGTTGGAGTAGTTGGTGGGGCGCCAGATCTGGCCGCGGCCGGTATCGACCTCGATGGGGGCGTCGATGACGATGGTGGCGGGCGTATAGCCCGAGTCGAGGGCGGCGGCGAAAACGAACGGCTTGAAGGCCGAGCCTGGCTGCCGCTGCGCCTGGGTGACGCGGTTGAACACCGAATGCTGGTAGGAGAAGCCCCCCTGCATCGCCAGAACCCGGCCGGAGTTCACGTCCATCGCCATGAAGCCGCCCTGCACCTCGGGCACCTGGCGCAGCGACCAGCGCTGGAAGCTGCCGTCCTCGGCCGTCACGGCGCGGACATGCACCACGTCGCCGGTCGAGAGGTTCGACAGCCCGCCGCGGGCCCAGTCGAGGTCGGAGGCCGCGACCTGATGCGGCGCGTTCTCGTCGGCGTCCACGCCCTCGATGCCGAGCCGCGCGGTCTGGCCTGAGACCTCCAGCACCACGGCCGGGTGCCAGGGGTTTTCCAGCATGATGTCGCGGGCGATGTCGGTGCGCGCGAGCGCCGCGCGCCAGGCGGCCTCGTCGCCCAGCACCTCCGCGGGGATGGTCTCGCCCGAGCCGCGCCAGCGGCCGATGCCGCGGTCATAGCGTTCGAGCCCGCGGCGCAGGGCGCGGGCGGCGACCGTCTGCAGATCAGGGTCCACGGTGGCGCGGATGGTCAGGCCGCCGCCAAAGAACTCGGCCTCGCCGAAACTGCCGGACAGCTGGCGGCGGATCTCGTCGGTGAAGTAGTCGCGGTCGGGCAGGGCCTGGCGGAAGCTGGGGAAGTCGCCGTTCTGCACGGTGCGCAGCGGCTCAGCCCGGGCGGCGTCAAGTTCGGCCAGGGTGATGTAGCCGTTTTCGTGCATCTGACCGAGCACCCAGTTGCGCCGTGCCAGCACCCGGTCGTGGTTGTTGACAGGGTGGTAGCGCGAGGGCGCCTGGGGCAGCGCCGCAAGGAAAGCCGCCTCGTGCAGCTCCAGCTCGTCCAGCGTCTTGTTGAAATAGGTCTGGGCGGCGGCGGCCACGCCGTAGGAGTTCTGACCAAGGAAGATCTCGTTGAGGTACAGTTCCAGGATCTGCGGCTTGTCGAGCGTTTCCTCCAGACGGGTGGCGAGGATGATCTCCTTGATCTTGCGCTCGCCCGTGCGGTCGCCGGAGAGGAGGAAGTTCTTCATCACCTGCTGGGTGATGGTGGAGGCGCCGCGCAGCGTCTCGCCCCGGGTCACGATGGCGTCGCGGGCGGCGGCGGCCATACCGCGCGGGTCGAAGCCGGTGTGTTCCCAGAAATTGCGGTCCTCGGCGGAGATGAAGGCGGCGGTCACGACCTCCGGCACGTCTTCGATGGGCACGAACAGGCGGCGTTCATGGGCGAATTCGTCCATCAGGACGCCCTCCCCGGAATAGATCCGGCTGATGGTGGGCGGGGTGTACTGGGCCAGCTGCTCGTGGTTGGGCAGGTCCTGGGAATACATCCACAGCACCCCGCCGACGCCGACGGCGACGAACACCGCGGCCAGCGTGATCCACGAAAAGACACCACCGATTGTGGAGAGGAGAAAGCGCAGCATGGAGGACCCCAAAAATCAAACACTATCATACACGCTGCGGCACCTGGGGTCAAAAGCGGCCGGTGTCGCAGTCCACCTGCGCGACGGAGGGGCGCCCCACCTGGAGCGCGACGGCGGGCAATCGGCCGACGGGGCGCGCGGCCTGCGACCCCGCACCCCTCGACGGCGAGATGCGGGCTTGCCAAAAGGCGCCCGCGGTGGCGTGGTGACCTGCGAAGGGGTGGGCCCCTGACGAGCTGAGGAGACGCAGCATGACCTTCAGGAGCATTCTGGCCGCGGGGCTGGGCGTGTCGCTGGCGCTGCCGGGTGCGGTGCAGGCGCGCGAGTTCCGGCTGGGGCTGATCACGCCGCCGGTCCATGTCTGGAACCAGGAGGTCGCCGCGCTGTCGGAGACGCTGCAGGAGGTCTCGGACGGGCGGTTGTCCATCGTGGCCTTCCCCTCGGGCCAGCTGGGGCCCGAATCGGACATGCTGCAGCAGTTGCAGACCGGGGCGCTGGACATGGCCTGGCTGACCACGGCCGAGCTGACCTTCCGGGTGCCGGACCTGGCCGCGCTGCACGCGCCGTTCCTTGTGGACAACATCGCCGATGCCGCCCGCGTCCTGCGCTCGGACGAGGCGCGCGTGATCCTCGAGGGGCTGCCGCGGGCGACCGGCACGGTGGGACTGTGCTATGCCCTGACCGGCATGCGCCAGATGCTGACCCGCAGCCCCATCGCGTCGGCCGCCGACCTGTCGGGCAAGCGCATCCGGATCACGCCGGCCCCGCCGATCTCGGATTTCTTCCAGATGTTCGGCGCGGCCCCCGCGCCGATGGCCCTGCCGGCGATCTACGATGCGCTCGCCAATGCGCAGATCGACGGCCTGGACATGGATTACGAGTCGATCATCAACTTCCGCTACTACGAACACGCCCCGCATCTGCTGGAGACCAACCACCACATGTTCGGCATGGTGGCGCTGGTCTCGGCGCGGGTCTGGGCTACGCTGGACGAGGGCGACCGCGCGCTGATCGCCGAGGCCACGCAGCAGCATTGCGACCGCACCATCGACCGCTTCGTGGAGGAGGAGGCCGGGAAGCTCGACCGCCTGCGCGAGGCCGAGGGGATCGTGATCACCGAAGGCGTGGGGCCGGAGTTCTTCGGCGACATCGTGGAGCGCTGGGATGCGGTCTGGGGCGAACGCACGCCCTATGTCGCTAGGCTACGCGCCCTGGTGGCGGAGTTCTGAGCCGCCCACCCGAAGGCCACGCCGCACTCCCGCCCATCGGCGGCGGCCCTTCGCGCAGGGCGGCACGGGCGTGACGCTGGCAGCGGGACCGCGGCGCCGCCACCCTCCGCCCGCAGCACAGGAGACCCCAGCCGATGCTGCCCGCCCGGATCCTGCGCGCCCTGTCCGACCTGCTGATGCGGGTGGAAAAGGCGGCACTGATGCTCCTGATCGCCGGAGTGGCTGGCTTCGTGCTGGTCAATGTCGGCGCGCGGGCTTTCCGTCTGACGCTGGCCTGGGCCGACGAGGCGGCGGTGCTGTGCATGGTTCTGTCGGCCTTCGTGGGCGCCTCGCTGATGCTGCGGATGCGCAGCGACCCGGCGGTGCGGCTGCTGCACCAGGTGGTCGGGCCGCGGGCGCTGCGGGGGCTGCGGACGCTGGTGTCGGCGGTGTCTGCGGCCTTCGGGCTGGTTCTGGGCTGGCTGTGCTGGCGCTGGTTCGACCCGGTGGGCGTGGCCGCGGCGGGCTTCGATATCTCCGCCTTCGAGATGGCGACCTTCAACTTCCTCTACACCGAGACGACGCCGATCCTGCGCCTGCCGTTCTGGTGGTTCTGGCTGGTGCTGCCGTGGTTTGCGCTGACGCTCACGGTGCATGCGCTGACCAACCTGGCCGAGGATTCAGGGCTGCTCGCGCCCCCGGCGCCGGAGGGCTGAGGCGATGACCGGGCTCGTCTTCCTGATCCTTCTGGCCATCGGGCTGCCGGTGGGGCTGGTGCTGTGCATCGCGGCACTTGTGTTCATCCTCGACAGCGGCAATCCGCTCCTGCTCGACAGTTACCCGCTGCGGCTGTTCAGCTCGCTCAACAATTTCGGCCTGCTGGCGATCCCGCTGTTCATCCTGATCGGCGAGTTGATGAACGCCGCCGGCATCACCGGGCGGCTGGTGCGGCTGGCGGCGGCCTTCGTGGGGGCGCTGCGGGGGGGGCTTGCCCACATCAACCTGCTGGCGAACATGATGGTGGCCTCGATCCTGGGCTCGGCCACGGCGCAGATCGCGATGATGACCCAGGTGATGGTGCCCGAGATGGAGCGTGCGGGCTATCCGCGCGCCTTTGCCGCGGGGCTCACGGCCTATGGCGGGCTGCTTGGACCGATCATCCCGCCGTCGATCGTCTTCGTGGTCTATGCGGTGCTGGCGCAGGTGCCGGTGCGCGACATGCTGCTGGCGGGCCTGCTGCCTGGCCTTCTGCTGACGGGGCTGTTCCTGCTGACGGTGGCGTGGTTGGGCTGGCGGCAGGGGTTTCCGGTGGGCGCGCGGCTCAGCTGGCGCGGTCGCCTCGCTGCGCTGGGGGCTGCGCTGCCGATGCTGTCGATCCCCGTCGTGATCATCGGGACGATCCTGGGCGGCTTCGGCTCGCCCACCGAGGCGGCGGCCATCGGGGCGGTGGTCGCCGCCGGGATCGGGCTTTTCTACACCCGGACACTCCGGTTGCGCGACCTGCCCGCGATCCTGTTGCGCACCGGGCTCAATACCGCGCTCGTGCTGTTCCTCGTGGCGGCGGCGGGCGTGTTTTCCTGGGTGCTGATCTTCGGCCAGGTGCCGCAAGCGGTGGCCGTTTGGATCCAGCAGGTGGCCACCACGCCGGTGGCGTTCCTGCTACTGGTGCTGGTGGTGCTGCTGCTGGTGGGGACGGTGATCGACGGCATTCCCGGGCTGATCATGGTGGTGCCGATCCTGCTGCCCATCGCCACCGAGATCTACGGCATCCACCCTCTGCATTTCGGGGTGGTGGTGTCGGTCACCTTGATCCTCGGGCTTCTGTCGCCGCCGGTGGGAATCGGGCTCTATGTCGCGGCCTCGGTCGGCAAGGTGGGCGCGGTGGAGATCTTCCGAGCCACGCTGCCGTTCTTCGCGGTGGCCTGCCTCGCGCTCCTGATCCTCGCGTTGCTGCCCTGGCTCAGCCTCGCGCTGATCTGACGGGCAGCCATGTCAGTCCTCCGCCACCAGACAGGCCGAGATCAGCGCCCGCACCGCCTCGGGCATCGGCGCTGACCTGCGGGTGGCCGGGTCGAAGAACACCTCGACGATGTCATAGGTGGCGTGCAGCGTGCCCGTGTCCGCGTGGTGCATGCGCAGGTGAAAGGACGCGCTCTTGGTGCCCAGCCGGGTCGCCGCGCCGTCGATGGTGATCAGATCGCCGGCCTTGAGCTCCTTCAGGAACCGGGTCCTCGCCTCGGCTGCAACGGTGTGCACCCCGTGCTCGGCGATCATCCGCGAATAGGGCAGGCCGAGCAGCGTCCACAGATGGTAGCTCGCGTCGTCGAAGAAGGGCGCGTAATGGCGCACGTTCATGTGGCCGAAATGGTCATGGTGCCACGGATGCACCACGCCCCGGAACAGCTGCAGTCGCTCGCTCATTTTTCACCCTTCTCCCGGTGCCGGAGCACTGGCCCCGGCCGGGGTACCCTGTCGGCAGCCGACCCCCGACGCAAGGCCCAGACGTGGCCGGGAGCCAGCGGACAGGGGGAGGGCTGGCCATGCCGCGGCGCAGGGCCTAGGTTTACCGAGGTGGCCCGCAGGGCTGAAACCTTGGGAGGGTCCGGTGAGCGGTCCACTGTCCATGACAACGGGCATCGCCTCGGACGCCGGGACGCCGGTCGCCCAGGGCGCGCTGGCCTTTCTGCTGGCGCGGCGGTCGCACCCGGCGCGTACCCTCGGCCTCCCGGTGCCCGATCGCGCCGCGCTGGAGCCCCTTTTGACAGCCGCGGCGCGCAGTCCGGACCACGGCAAGCTCGTGCCGTGGCGCTTCGCGGTGCTACAGCGGGCTGCGCTCGAGCGGCTGGCAGAGCTTGCGCGTGCCCGCGGGGCGGTGCTGGGGCTTGCGCCCGAGCGGATCGAGAAGGGCGTGCGCCAATACGCAGACGCCCATCTGGTAGTGGCGGTGGTGGCCTCGCCCAAGGCCTCGGACAAGATCCCGGTGATCGAGCAGCACCTCTCGGCCGGGGCGGTGTGCCTGGCGCTTCTGAACGCAGCGCTGGCGGCGGGCTGGGGCGCCAACTGGCTGACCGGCTGGGCGACGCATGATCCTGAGTTCTGCGCCGAGGGCCTCGGCCTCGCGCCGGGCGAGTTCGTCGCCGGCCTCATCCATATCGGCACGCCGACCATGACGCCAGCGGAGCGTCCGCGCCCGGATCTGGACCAGATCGTCACCTGGGTGGACCGCTAGGCCAGCGTACCCCGGCATCGATGGGCTGTAGGGTTTCGTCGACCCAGCGCGCCCGGACCCGGCGGGCAGTGCTTCACCGGGTCAGTTTGGCCAGATGGGCCTCCAGTGCGGCGAGCTGTGCCTTGATCTGGTCGAGGTCTTCCTTGCCGGCGGGGGGCTGGGCAGGGGGTGGATCGGCGGACGCCGGGCCGCCAACGGGGCCTTGCCATCCGGGCAGCATGGACTTCAGGAACGCCTCCTGCTGGCGCTGGATCGCCTCGAACCCCGGCACACCCTTCATTGGCGTCTGCAGGGCGCTGAGATTGTCCAGCATCTTCGACTGGCTCTCGCGCAGCATGTCGAACGACATGGCCAGGAACTGCGGCACCACGCTCTGGGCCTGGGTGGTGTAGCTGCGCACCAGATCGGTCAGCACGTCCAGCGGCAGCACGCTTTCGCCGCGGCTTTCATGCTCGGCGATGATCTGCAGCAGGTACTGCCGCGTCAGGTCGTCGCCCGATTTCAGGTCCACGATCTGCACGTCGCGGCCCGACCGGATGAAGCCGGCGATATCCTCCAGCGTCACGTAGTCCGACGTCTCGGTGTTGTAGAGCCGCCGGCTGGCGTAGCGCTTGATCAGAAGGGGTTTGTCCGCCTCGGCCACAATGGTCTCCCACGCCAACGGTCAAACCCTAGGGCACCGCTGCACGAAAGGAAAGCCGGAACGCAAAAGGGGCGGACCGTCAAGGTCCGCCCCCTCGGGCAGCGCAGGTCGGGGAGGACGACGCTTGCGCACCCGATGGTGGTCAGCCGATCACTTCGCGCCGACGGTCGCGGTGGCCTTCTTGGCCGCGGCGGTCGCCTCGGCGGTGGCCTTCTTCATCGCCGCGGTGGCGTCTTCCGACATGTCCTTGCCGGCGGCCAGCATCAGCTCGACGGTTTCCATCTGCACGCGCTTGGCGACTTCGGCGAAGGCAGCCATGTTCTCGGCGGCGGTCTCCGCGGTGGCCGAGGCGAAGTCGGTCATCGCCTTGGAGTAGTCGGTGGGCTCTTCGCGCATTTTCATGACGTCGCCCATCTGGGCCAGCGCCGATTTGGTCCAGCGGGTCGAGATCTCGGTCGACTTCTCGGCGGCTTCCAGAGCAACCTTGCTCATCTTCTCGCCCAGCGCGGCCTGCGTCTTGAACGCGTCCTGCATCGCCTTGGCGTCCACGGGGAACGCGGCCATCATATCCTGCATCATCTTGGTGTAGTCGTTGGTCTTGGCAGCCATGGGTTTCTCTCCTCTTGCGGGGAGGTCCCCGCTCGTTGCTTCGATGACCCCTACATACATGCTGCACCGCAGCATTGCAAGGTCCGATGCTGCATTGCAGCAAAAAATCCGCCCGCGCCGCTCGGCGCGGTGTGGCCTGCGGCTGCGTGACAATGGCGCAACGGGCGCCTATAAGCGGAGCATAGGGTCAGGGAAGGCGAAACATGGCCGAGGCAGCGCGCGCGCCGGAGGATTACGGCGCGGATTCGATCAAGGTTCTCAAGGGGCTGGACGCGGTGCGCAAGCGCCCGGGCATGTATATCGGCGACACCGATGACGGCTCGGGCCTGCACCACATGGTCTATGAGGTGGTCGACAACGGCATCGACGAGGCGCTGGCGGGCCACGCCACCGAGGTCAGCGTAACCCTGCACGCCGACGGCTCGGTCTCCGTCTCCGACAATGGCCGAGGGATTCCCACCGAAATCCACACCGAGGAGGGGATCAGCGCGGCCGAGGTCATCATGACCCAGCTCCACGCCGGGGGCAAATTCGACCAGAACTCCTACAAGGTGTCGGGCGGCCTGCATGGCGTCGGCGTGTCGGTGGTCAACGCGCTCTCGGACTGGCTGGAGCTGCGGATCTGGCGCGGGGGCAAGGCGCATTACGCCCGGTTCGAACGCGGCGAGACGGTGGAGCCCCTGCGCGTCACCGGCGAGGCCGGCGACCGCCGCGGCACCGAGGTCCGCTTCCTCGCCTCCCTCACCACCTTCTCCAACCTCGACTACAGCTTCAAGACGCTGGAAAACCGCCTGCGGGAACTGGCCTTCCTCAATTCCGGCGTCCGCATCCGCATCACCGACGAACGCCCGACCGAGCCGCTGGAGAGCCGGCTGTTTTACGAAGGCGGCGTGCGGGAATTCGTCCGCTACCTCGACCGCAACAAGCATCCCCTGATCCCCGAGCCGATCTTCATCACCGGGGAGCGTGACGGCATCGGCGTCGAGATCGCGATGTGGTGGAACGACGGCTACCACGAGACCGTGCTGCCCTTCACCAACAACATCCCCCAGCGCGACGGCGGCACCCACATGGCGGGCTTCCGCGGCGCCCTGACCCGGACGCTGACCCGCTATGCCCAGGAAAGCGGGATCGCCAAGAAGGAGAAGGTCAGCTTCACCGGCGACGACGCCCGCGAGGGGCTGACCTGCGTGCTGTCCGTGAAGGTTCCCGACCCCAAGTTCTCCAGCCAGACCAAGGACAAGCTCGTGTCCTCCGAAGTCCGCCCGGCGGTGGAGGGTCTGGTGACCGAACGCCTGGCCGAATGGTTCGAGGAAAACCCCCAGCACGCCCGCCAGATCACCGGCAAGATCGTCGAGGCAGCACTGGCCCGCGAGGCCGCGCGCAAGGCCCGCGAACTCACCCGCCGCAAGACCGCCATGGACGTGGCGAGCCTGCCCGGCAAACTCGCCGACTGCCAGGAGAAGGACCCGGCCCTGTCGGAGCTGTTCATCGTCGAGGGCGACTCCGCCGGCGGCTCCGCCAAGCAGGGGCGGAGCCGCCAGAACCAGGCCGTGCTGCCGCTGCGGGGCAAGATCCTGAACGTGGAACGCGCCCGCTTTGACCGCATGCTGACCTCCCAGGAGATCGGCACGCTCATCACCGCGCTCGGCACCGGGATCGGGCGGGACGAGTTCGACCTCACCAAGCTGCGCTACCACAAGATCATCATCATGACCGACGCGGATGTGGACGGCGCCCATATCCGCACGCTGCTGCTGACCTTCTTCTTCCGGCAGATGCCCTCGCTGATCGAGGCCGGCCACCTCTACATCGCCGAACCGCCGCTCTACAAAGTTTCCCGCGGCCGGTCCGAGGTCTATCTCAAGGACCAGCCCGCGCTGGAGGATTACCTCATCGCGCAGGGCCTCGACGGGGTGACCCTGCGGCTTGGCAGCGGCGAGGAGATCGCCGGCCCCGATCTCGCCCGCGTGGTGGAAGAGGCGCGGGCCGTGAAGCGCAGCCTCAATGCCTTCCCGACGCTGTATCCGGCGCACATCCTCGAGCAGGCCGCCATAGCGGGCGCGCTCCTGCCAGGCGCGCTGGACGCCGATCCGCAGGGCGTGGCCGACCATGTGGCCGGGCGGCTCGACCTGATCGCGGTGGAGTATGAGCGCGGTTGGCAAGGCCGGCCCACCCAGGACCACGGCCTGCGGCTTGCGCGCGTGCTCCGCGGGGTGGAGGAGGTGCGCGTCCTCGACGGTCAGGTCCTGCGCTCGGCCGAGGCCCGCCGCCTCGGCGCCCACACCCCCGGCCTGCAGGAGGTCTACGGCCAGGTCGCGACGCTCATGCGCAAGGACCGCGGCCAGCCGGTCCACGGTCCGCTGGAGTTGCTGCAGGCGATCCTGAGCGAAGGCGAGAAAGGCCTCAGCCTGCAACGCTACAAGGGTCTGGGCGAGATGAACCCCGACCAGCTGTGGGAGACCACGCTGGACCCCGAGGCGCGGACGCTCTTGCAGGTCAGGATCGACGATCTGGCCGAGGCCGACGATCTGTTCACCAAGCTCATGGGCGATGTGGTGGAACCGCGGCGCGAGTTCATCCAGACCAACGCGCTGAGCGTGGAGAACCTCGACACCTGAAGGCGGGGCAGGGGAGGCGCCGGCCCCTCATGCCGCGATGCGGCGAATTGACAGGGACAGGATCTTTCCTGTATCCCCGCGCTGATTGAAATAATGTTGCCCAAGGTGCCGCAGTGATCCGCGGCCACTTGCTCCTGTCCGGAGGACATCGCGATGACCGACGCCACGCCCGCCCGCGACAAGCCCTGGCTGTTCCGCACCTATGCCGGCCACTCCACGGCGGAAAAGTCCAACGCGCTCTACCGCACGAACCTCTCCAAGGGGCAGACCGGCCTGTCGGTGGCCTTCGACCTGCCGACCCAGACCGGCTATGACAGCGACCATGAACTGGCGCGCGGCGAGGTCGGCAAGGTCGGCGTGCCGATCGCGCATCTGGGCGACATGCGGACGCTGTTCGACCAGATCCCGCTGGAACAGATGAACACCTCCATGACCATCAACGCCACCGCCCCCTGGTTGCTTGCGCTCTATGTGGCGGTGGCCGAGGAGCAGGGCGCGGATGTCTCCCGCCTGCAGGGGACGGTGCAGAACGACATCATCAAGGAGTATCTGAGCCGCGGCACCTATGTCTGCCCGCCGCGCCCCTCCCTGCGGATGATCACCGACGTGGCCGCCTGGACCCGCTCGGAAATGCCCAAATGGAACCCGATGAACGTGTGTTCCTACCACCTGCAGGAAGCCGGTGCCACGCCCGAGCAGGAACTGGCCTATGCGCTCGCCACCGCCACCGCCGTGCTCGACGACCTCAAGGGCAAGGTGGATCCGGCCGATTTCCCCCAGATGGTCGGCCGCATCAGCTTCTTCGTGAACGCGGGCATCCGGTTCGTGACCGAGATGTGCAAGATGCGCGCCTTCACCGAGCTGTGGGACGAGATCTGCCGCGACCGCTACGGCGTCGAGGACCCGAAATTCCGCCGCTTCCGCTACGGCGTGCAGGTGAACTCCCTGGGCCTGACCGAGCAGCAACCGGAAAACAACGTCTACCGCATCCTGATCGAGATGCTGGCGGTCACGCTGTCGAAGAACGCCCGCGCCCGCGCCGTGCAGCTGCCCGCCTGGAACGAGGCGCTGGGCCTGCCGCGGCCGTGGGACCAGCAATGGTCGCTGCGCATGCAGCAGGTCATGGCCTATGAAACCGACCTTCTGGAATACGCCGACCTGTTCGACGGCAACCCCGCCGTGGCCGCCAAGGTCGAAGAGCTGAAGGACGGCGCCCGCGCCGAACTGGCGCTGATCGACGGCATGGGCGGCGCGGTCGAGGCCATCGAATACATGAAGTCTCGCCTCGTCGAGGCCAATGGCGACCGCATCCTCCGCATCGAGGGCGGCGAGACCGTCGTGGTGGGGGTGAACCGCTTCACCACCACCGAACCCTCGCCGCTGACCACCGGCGAAGGCGCCATCATGGTCGTCGACCCGGAGGTGGAGGCCGACCAGATCGCCCGCCTGCAGGCCTGGCGCGACGCCCGCGACGAGGCCGCGGTGCAGGCCGCGCTCGCGGACCTGCGCGCGGCGGCGAAATCCGGCGCCAACATCATGCCCCCCTCCATCGCCGCGGCGAAGGCCGGCGCCACCACCGGCGAATGGGGCGACGTGGTCCGCGCAGCCTTCGGCGAATACCGTGCCCCCACCGGCGTCTCCTCGGCGCCGTCGAACCGCACCGAGGGGCTGGAGCCGATCCGCGAGGCGGTGGATGCCGTCTCGGCCCGCCTCGGCCGGCGGCTGAAATTCCTGGTCGGCAAGCCGGGCCTCGACGGGCATTCCAACGGCGCCGAGCAGATCGCCGCGCGGGCCCGCGACTGTGGCATGGACATCCATTACGAAGGCATCCGCCTGACCCCGGCCGAAATCGTGGCGGCCGTGCACGACCAGCGCGCCCATGTGGTGGGCCTGTCGATCCTGTCGGGCAGCCACATGCCGCTGATGGAGGATCTGATGCGCCGCATGCGCGCCGAGGGGCTGTCCGACGTCCCGGTGATCGTGGGCGGCATCATCCCCGAGGACGACGCCGACCGGCTGCGCGCCATGGGTGTGGCGGCCGTCTACACGCCCAAGGATTTCGAGATCAACCGCATCATGATGGACATCGTGGGCCTCGTGCAGGCCCAGCCCGCCGCGGCTGAGTGACTGGCGCGCCCTTGTCCCCGGCCCATCCCGGGCTTTGTTGAGTGTCCATGGACCTGCCCAATCCCCATCTCCCGCCCCCCGAGGCCCATACGCTCGTCGGGCCGGAGCCCGCGCCCGAGCCGGCCCCGATGGTGCGGCCCAGCCCGGGGGCACGGGCGCGTATTGCATTGGTCGTGATGTTCGGCCTGATCGGGGCAGGTATCTGGCTGGCGCTGCGCAACGACCTGTCGGCCGAGACTGTCATGGCAAAACACGCCGAGATGATCGTCTGGCGCGACTCTCAGGGCATGGTGGCGGTGGCGGGGTTCTTCGCGGTCACGGCGCTGGCGGCGCTGCTGTCGCTGCCGGGCATTGCGGTGTTCACGCTGGCCGGCGGGGTCCTGTTCGGCGTCCTGTGGGGGACCCTGCTGGTGGTGGCGGCGGCGACGCTGGGGGCGATGGGGCTGTATCTGCTGGCCCGCGCAGGCTTTGGTGACGGGCTGATGCGCCGGATGGAACAGGGTCGTACCGCCTGGCTGGCCGAGGAACTCCGCCGCAACGAGATCCGGGCGCTCCTGTTTCTGCGCATAGCGCCGGTGGTGCCCTTCCTGCTGGCCAACATGCTGCCGGCGCTCCTGGGCGTGCGACCCATGCGTTATGCGGTAACGACTTTCGTGGGCCTGATCCCCGGCACGCTGGCCGTCGCCTTTGCCGGTTATGGTCTGGGGGAGGTCGCCAAGACCGGCGGAGCTTCCGACCTGAAGTTGCTGGCGGCCCTGCTGATCGGCGTGCCGCTGATCCTTGTGCTCCTGCCCGTAGCCCCCCGCCTCTGGCGCCGCTGACGGGCGAATATGCTTAGGGCGCGCATCCGCCGCGCCCTGTATCCGTCCATTCCTCTGACGTTGGAGTCGACCTGCGCACCTTCAGAATGCGTGCTGCCACATGAGCAACACCGGGGCGATGAAGATCACCGCAATGAGGAAGAGTTTGGCCGCCTGCACCATCTGGGGCACGCGCTTGTTTTCCTTCGCGGCCTCGTCGAGCGCGAACATCACCGCAAGGATGCCGGCGCCGTTCTGCTCCATCGACTGGATTTCGCGCGACCGCACGTTGTCCTCGGGGACAACGCCCTTTGTCGTCTTCGCGGTCGACGCCTTTGCCGGAGCCGCCTTGGCCTTGCCGTCCCGACGTTGCTTGTTGCCCGACATGAACCGTCCCTCCTTTGCGTGCCGCGTAACATAATGTCGTGGGGGGCAGGCGCAAGCGGGCGGGGCAATGCGCGCCCGGAATTAAATCCCGCAATCGAAACAAGCCATTCGGACGGTCGGGTTGGTGCCGCCACTGCCCTGGCGGCCGGGCGTGGCGCCACCGGGTCCGTGGCCACATGTTGTAGCGCCCCGGCAAAGGCATGCCACATCCGGAGGCGCCGCTTGACTTTCGGGCCTCCCGGCGGGCAGGATTGTAGGCCCGCCCACCGAGGGGTCCCATGCGCTTCACCCGCCTGCGCCTCAACGGCTTCAAGAGCTTCGTCGACCCCACCGAGCTGGTCATCGCCGAGGGTCTGACCGGCGTGGTCGGCCCCAACGGCTGCGGCAAGTCCAACCTGCTGGAGGCGCTGCGCTGGGTGATGGGCGAGAATCGCCCCACCGCCATGCGCGGCGCCGGCATGGAGGACGTGATCTTCGCCGGCAGCGCCGCGCGCCCCGCCCGCCATTTCGCCGAGGTGGCGCTGAGCATCGACAACACCGCCCGCACCGCCCCCGCGGCCTTCAACACCGCCGATACGCTGGAGGTCGCGCGCAGGATCACCCGCGACGCGGGCTCGGCCTATCGGGTGAACGGGCGCGAGGCGCGGGCGCGCGACGTTCAGATGCTGTTCGCCGACGCCGCGACCGGGGCGCATTCGCCGGCGCTGGTGCGGCAGGGCCAGATCGCCGAGCTGATCAGCGCCCGCCC
>SKMM01000269.1 GCA_007121055.1 Paracoccaceae bacterium
AGAAAGAGCTGGTGGATTTCCTGGTGTCCTCGCTGACCGCGGAATTCTCGGGCTGCGTGCTCTACAAGGAGATGAAGCGGCGCGGCAACAACCCCGACATCTGCGAGCTGTTCAACTACATGGCGCGCGACGAGGCGCGGCATGCGGGCTTCATCAACGACGCGCTGCGCGAGGCCAATATCGGGGTGAACCTCGGCTTCCTGACCAAGGCCAAGAAATACACCTATTTCCGGCCGAAGTTCATCTATTACGCGACGTATCTGTCCGAGAAGATCGGCTATGCGCGCTACATCACCATCTACCGGCATCTGGAGAAGCATCCGGAGTACCGCATCCACCCGATCTTCAAGTGGTTCGAGCAGTGGTGCAACGACGAGTTCCGGCATGGCGAGGCCTTTGCGCTGCTGATGAAGACCGACCCCAAGCTGACGGAGAGCTTCGTCAACAAGCTGTGGATCCGGTTTTTCCTCGTGGCGGTGTTCAGCGTCATGCATGTGCGCGACCACGCGCGGCCCGCGTTCCACAAAGCGCTGGGCATCGATGTGGACGAATACGACCAGGAGGTGTTCCGCAAGACTTCCGTCATCGCGCGTCAGGTCTTCCCCATCGAGATCGACATCGACAATCCGCGCTGGCAGAGGGGCCTCGACCGGCTGCGCGCGGCCATGGGCGACATGGACCGGGCCAAGAAGCAGGGCGGCATCGGGGGCGCCATCGGGCGATTCACCGCAGGGGCGCGGTCGGGACTTGCGTTCCTCAGCCTCTATACCATCCCGGTGAAGAAGAACGCGGTGCCGGATAACCCGCGTCTGGTTCCGGCGTACTGAGGGTGTGATGGGCGAGGGGTTGAGCATGGGCGAAGGCTGGGCCGCGGCGTTGTTTGCGCTGTTCATCTGGTGGTTCTCCACCGGGGCGATCCTGTGCCTGGTCAAGCATGCCGACCGCGGCGGGCGCCGCGCGCACATGCGCGCGGTGCTGTCCGCCATGCCCGTGTTCTTCCTCGGCCTGTACGGCGCTTGGGCGACGCTGGAGGTGACCACGACCACCGGCGTCTACCTCGCCTTCCTGTCGGCGCTTGCCGTCTGGGGCTGGGTGGAGTTGGCGTTCCTGACTGGTGTCATCACCGGCCCGGTCAACCGTCCCTGCCCGACGGGCATCCCCGAATTCGAGCGGTTCATCCGCGCCTGGGGAACCATCGCCTATCACGAGATGCTGCTGGCGGGGCTGGTGCTGGCCTTCGCCGCCGTGGCGCTGGGGTCGGGCAACCCGTTCGGCCTCTACACCTTCCTCGTGCTGTTCCTTGCGCGCATCTCGGCCAAGCTGAACCTGTTCTACGGGGTGCGGAAGATCAACATCGAGTTCCTGCCCCAGCCGCTGGCGCATCTGCCCAGCCATTTCCGCATCGCGCGGCTGAACTGGGTGTTTCCGATTTCAATCACCGGCCTGACCGCGGCCACCTGGTTCTGGCTCGAACGCCTGGCCAGTGCCGCGACCCCGGCCGAACTGGCGGGCTATGCCCTGCTCGCGGCGCTGACGGCGCTGGCGCTGCTGGAGCATTGGCTGATGGTCCTGCCCCTTCCCGACGAGAAGCTCTGGCGCTGGATGCTGCCGGCGCCCAAGACCACACAACACATCAAGACAGACTGAGTGAGGACAGCCAATGGACTATGATGCCCTGTTCACCGCCCAACTGGATGCCCTCAAGCGTGATGGCAACTACCGGATCTTCGCCGAGCTGGAGCGCCGCTGCGGGCAGTTCCCGCGCGCCAACAACCACGGCACCGGCGCGCGCGAGGTCACGGTCTGGTGCTCCAACGACTATCTCGGGATGGGCCAGCACCCCAAGGTGATGTCGGCCATGCACGAGGCCATCGACCGCTGCGGCACCGGCGCGGGCGGCACCCGCAACATCTCGGGCACCAACATCCTGCACCGCGAACTGGAGGCGGAGCTGGCCGACCTGCACCAGAAGGAGGCGGCGCTGCTGTTCACCTCGGGCTATGTGTCGAACTGGGCCTCGCTGGGCACCCTGGGCGCCCGGCTGCCGGGTGCTGTGATCCTGTCGGACGCGCTCAACCACGCCTCCATGATCGAGGGCATCCGCCATTCCCGCGCCGACAAGGTGATCTGGAAGCACAACGACGTCGAGGATCTGGAGCGCAAGCTGGCGGCCATCCCCGCCGACCGGCCCAAGATCGTCGCGTTCGAGAGCGTCTACTCGATGGACGGTGACATTGCGCCGATCCGCGAGATCGTCGAGGTGGCCGAGAAATACGGCGCCATGACCTATCTCGACGAGGTGCATGCAGTGGGCATGTACGGGCCCCGCGGCGCGGGCGTGGCCGAACAGGAAGGGCTAATGGACCGCATCACCTTGATCGAGGGCACGCTGGGCAAGGCCTATGGCGTGGTAGGCGGCTACATCACCGGCTCCAAGCCGCTGGTGGACTTCATCCGTTCCTTCTCGTCGGGCTTCATCTTCACCACGGCGCTCCCGCCTGCGGTGGCCGCGGCGGCCCGGGCCTCGATCCGGCACCTGAAGGAAAGCGACGTGGAGCGGATGGGCCAGCGCAAGCGGGTGGCGCAACTGCGTGCGCGGCTGGATCAGCTGGGCATCCCGCATCTGCCCAACCCGAGCCACATCATCCCGGTGATGATCTGCGATCCGGTGAAGTGCCGCCAGATCTCGGACATCCTGATGGACGAGTACGGGATCTACGTGCAGCCCATCAACTACCCCACCGTGCCAAAGGGCACCGAGCGGCTGCGCTTCACGCCCTCGCCGCTGCACACCGAGGAGGACATCGACCGCCTGGTCTCCGCCCTCGGCACGCTGTGGAAGCAATGTGCACTGTCGCGTGCCGTAGCGTGAATTCGCGTTGACCCCCCCCGTGGTCCGGCTACGTTCGGTTTAGCCGGACTGCGGATCGTTCTGCCTGCAAGGCCGCGCCAGATGGCGCGGGGGAGGGTGGCGGGCCGTTCCGGCGCCGAGCCGCGGCCCAGCGGTCGATGATTGGGCCGACCACCGCAGACAGGAGCGATTGATGCGCCTAACTTCCGTTGCCGTCGTTGCGGC
>SKMM01000096.1 GCA_007121055.1 Paracoccaceae bacterium
CGCGGGTCAGGGTCGTCAAAGGGCGTGACCACCCGCGCAATTCCGGCCGCCACCAGCGCATCGGCGCAAGGGGGCGTGCGGCCGTGATGCGCGCAGGGCTCCAGGCTGACATAGGCCGTGGCGCCGCGGGCCGCGGGGCCGGCCTGCGCCAGCGCGACCGCCTCTGCATGGGGGCGCCCGCCGGGCTGGGTCCAGCCGCGGCCCACCACCCGCCCCTCGCGCACGATCACGCAGCCGACCGCCGGGTTCGGCCAGACCTTGCCCAGGCCCCGGGCCGCAAGCACCAGCGCCGCGCGCATCCAGCGCGCGTCCTCGACCGCGGCAGGGGGCTCGGTCACTCCTGCGCCGGGGGATTAGGCCGCAGTTCCGAGACGAACTTGTCAAAATCGTCCGCGGCCTGGAAGTTCTTGTAGACGCTGGCAAACCGCACATAGGCCACGGTGTCGATCCGGGCCAGCGTCTCCATCACGATCTCACCGATGGTGCGCGAGGGGACGTCCACATCGCCCAGGCTTTCGAGCCGCCGCACGATGCCCGAGATCATCTGGTCCAGCCGCTCGGGCTCGATGGGCCGCTTCTGCATGGCGATACGGATGGAGCGCTCCAGCTTGTCGCGGTCGAATGGCTCGCGCTTGCCGCTGGACTTGATGACCACAAGATCGCGCAGCTGCACGCGTTCATAGGTGGTGAAGCGCCCGCCGCAGGCCGGGCAGAAGCGGCGCCGGCGGATGGCCACATGGTCCTCGGCGGGCCGCGAGTCCTTGACCTGCGTGTCGATGTTTCCACAAAACGGACAGCGCATCGCCTCTCCTCCGTCTCCCAGTCCAGCCATCAACACCAGTGGCGTGCGGGGCTGCGGCCACGACGACTATAGGCGCACCGCGACAGGTTGGGTAGAGCCATTCGCGACCCCAAGATATGGGCCACAGCCGCCCCTCGATCAGGAGACCGCCCCATGGAGACCTCCCCGCCGCCCGAGGTGCGGTTTCTCAAGCTGCTGGTGGGCGCGCTGGCGCTGGTGATGATCGGCGGCATGGTGACCATCGTGGCGCTGCTGGCGGTGCGGCTGCCGGGACCGCCGCCGGCGCTGCCGGAGGGCATCGCGCTGCCCGACGGGCTGAGCGCCGAGGCGGTGACGCTGGGGCGCGATTTCATCGCCGTGGTTGCCGGGGACGAGATTCTTATTTTCGACCGCCGGGGATCTACGTTGCGCCAGCGCGTCCGGCTGGAACCCGCAGGGCCCTGAGCGCGGCGGGTCACCCGCCGGGGGGCGCCGTCGGATCGGACGGCGGAGCGTAGGCGGCGGGGTCGAGCGCCGTGGGCCGGCCCTCCAGCGCCAGGCGGGCGATCCGCGGCGGGGTCTGCGCCAGCACCCGGCCGTGGCGGATCACCGCGAGACGGGTGGCGCGCAGGCGCACCGCCTCGATTGGGTCGCGGGCCTGCAGGATGACCATGCTGGCGGGGCCACCCGCGCGCAGGGTCGGGTCGGGCAGGCCCATGACCTGCGCGCCAGCCACCGTCACCGCGTCGAAGGCCCAGGCCATGTCGGCGCGCGCGGTCATCGGCAGGGCGTGGATGGCCATATGGGCCACGTCCAGCATGTCGGCGCCGCCCAGAGGGTACCACGGGTCCATGACGCAGTCCTGGCCGAAGGCTATCGGCACGCTGGCTGCGCGCAGCTCGGCCACGCGGGTCAGGCCACGGCGGCGGGGGTAGCTGTCGGAGCGGCCCTGGAGGGTGATGTTAATCAGCGGATTGGGCACCACGGCAAGCCCCGATTCGGCAATCAGCGGGATCAGCTTGGAGGCGTAGTAGTTGTCATAGGAGTGCATCGCGGTCGCGTGGCTCGCCACCGCGCGGGCGCCGAGGCCGAGACGGGTGACCTCGGACGCCAGCGTCTCGATGTGGCGCGACAGGGGGTCGTCGCTTTCGTCGCAGTGCAGGTCGAGGCGCAGCCCGCGGTCGGCGGCGAGGCGGCAAAGCCGGCGGACGGAGTCGGCCCCCGCCTCCATCGTGCGTTCGAAATGCGGGATGCCGCCCACGACATCGACGCCCATGTCGAGCGCGCGGATCAGGTTCGCTTCGGCGGAGGGGGACCGGAAGAGCCCGTCCTGGGGAAAGGCCACCAGCTGCAGGTCGATCCAGGGCGCGACCCGGCGGCGGACCTCCAGCAGCGCCTCTACCGCCACCAGCCGGTCGTCACAGATATCCACATGGCTGCGGATCGCGAGCAGCCCCTGCGCGACGGCCAGATCGCAGTAGCGCAGCGCGCGCTCCATCACCGCCTCGGGGTCGAGGGACGGCTTCAACTCGCCCCACAGCGCAATCCCTTCCAGCAGCGTGCCGGAGCGATTGAGCCGTGGCATCCCGAGGCTGAGCGTCGCGTCCATGTGGAAATGCGGATCGACGAAGGGCGGCGCCACGAGATGCCCGCCTGCGTCGATGACCTCGGGCGCTTCGGCCTGCAGTTGGGGCGCGATGGCCACGATGCGGCCACCCCGCACGGCGATGTCGCAGGGCTCGGGCCGGTCGGGCAGGCGGCAGTTGCACAGCAGAAGGTCGAGCATGGCGAGGCTCCGTCGGTCGGCCGGAACCTAGGACCCCCGCCCGCCCGCCGCAATCTCGAACCTCCGCGGCGCGGCGCGCCCCGCATCCGGCTGCCGAACAGGGGGGCGGCTCTCCGCTCCGGCTTGACCTGCATCAAGGCGCCCTGTGCGTCCGGGCGGCACGGTCCGCCCATATGCAGACATCCTGAGAGGCCCCATGACCCGGCGCCCCGCCCGGACCCGCGCCCGTCCGACCACCCAAGAGCGGATGCCGCCCTCCCGCGCTTCCAAGAAGGGCGCGCCGGCGCAGGGACAGCCTGCGCGGCACAAGGTCGAGGAGGGCAAGGCGGGCGCCAGCCCCCCCGCCGACCGCCTGTCCGCCCCGCCCGAGCCCACACGGCAGCACCGCCACCGCACGCTCGACCGCGCCACCATGGCGAGCCTCGCGCGGCTGACCGGGGGCATCTCGCCCCATGCGGTGATCGAGGCCTGGACCGATCTGGGCCTGCATCTCGCCCGCGCCCCGGGCCGGCAGATGGAACTGGCCGAGCGCGCTGCCACCAACGCGCTCAAGCTGTGGCGCTTCAACATAGAGGCCGCGCTTGGCGCCGAACCCGAGCCGCCGTTCAGGCCGCGCCGCTACGACACCCGCTGGAGCCATGCGGGCTGGCAGGCCCCGCCCTTCAGCCAGATGCAGCAGGGGTTTCTGGCGATCCACGACTGGTGGGACGCGGCCACCGAGGAATTGCGCGGCATGCGCAAGGACACCGCCGACCGAACGGGCTTCATGGTCCGCCAGGCGCTGGACTGGGTCTCGCCGTCGAATTCCGCGCTGCTGAACCCGGAGATCCTGGAGGCCACCCGGGATTGCGGCGGGCGCAACCTGACCGAGGGGCTCAGGCATTTCTCGGACGACATGCACCGCGCGCTGACGCAGGAGCACCGGCCGATCCCGGAGGAATTCGCGCTGGGCAAGGCCCTCGCCTGCACCGAGGGCGAGGTGGTGTTCCGCAACGAGTTGATGGAGCTGATCCAGTACAGCCCGCAGACCGAGACCGTGCATCCCGAGCCGGTGCTGATCGTGCCGGCCTGGATCATGAAATACTACATCCTGGACCTCTCTCCCCACAATTCGCTGATCAACTGGCTGGTGGGCCAGGGGCATACGGTGTTTGCGATCTCGTGGGTGAATCCGGGCGCGGAACAGGCGCAGCTCTCGCTCGAGGACTACCGGCTGCGCGGGATCATGGCGGCGCTGGACGCGGTGGAGGCCATCGTGCCGGACCGCAAGATCCATGCCAACGGCTATTGCCTGGGCGGCACGCTGCTGGCGATCGCGGCGGCGACCATGGCGCGGGACCGCGACGACCGGCTCGCCTCGGTCACGCTGATGGCCGCGCAGGTGGATTTCCTGGAGGCGGGCGAACTGCTTCTATTCCTTGACGACAGCCAGGTGGCCTATCTCGAGGACATGATGTGGGCGCAGGGCTATCTGGACCGCCCGCAGATGGCCTTCGCCTTCGCCGCGATCCGGCACGAGGACCTGATCCATACCCGCAACGTGCGGCGGTATCTGCTGGGGCTGCGCGACATGCCCAGCGACATCACCGTGTGGAACGGCGACACCACGCGGATGCCGGCGCGGATGCATTCGGAATACCTGCGCGGTCTGTTTCTGGAGAACCGGCTGACCGCGGGGCGGTTCGCGGTGGAGGGCCGGGTGATCGCGCTCAAGGACATCCGCGTGCCGATGTTCGTGGTGGCGACCGAGACCGACCACATCGCGCCCTGGCGGTCGGTCTACAAGACCAAGCTGTTCACCGGCTGCGACCTGCGCTTCGTGCTGACCAAAGGCGGGCACAACGGAGGCATCCTGTCCCCGCCGGGCCACCCGCGGCGGCACCACCGGATCGGCCACCGGGCCGAAGGCGCGCGCTACATGGATCCCGACAGCTGGTTGGCCCGGCATCCGCCGCAGGAGGGGTCGTGGTGGCCCGCCTATGGGGCCTGGCTCGCCGAGCAGAGCGGCCCGCCCGGTGCGCCGCCCGGGATGGGGGCGCCGGAGGCGGGATATCCGCCCCTGTGCCCCGCGCCAGGCCGCTACGTCCACCAGACCTGACCACGGTAGGCGGGCCGCAGCGCCCCGGAAGGGGTTTCTGCCCCCTGCCCCGTCGCGGTTTCTCCCCTGCCCCACGCCCCGATGGCCACGATCCGGGGCGGTCAGGCCGGCAGCAGACTTCGCAGCGGCATGGCCGGGTCGGCGAGGCGGGCGGGGTCGGGGCTGTGACCGGCCTCGATCAGGCGCTTGCCCAGCATGTACGCGCGGGCGTCGTTCATGGCGTCCACCGCCAGAAGCCGGTCGCCGGCGAAATACCAGTGGCTGGTCCCGGGCCCGTCGCCCTGGCGCACCACGATACGGTCGGCGCCGGTGCCCAGGCCCGCGATCTGCAGCTTGGCGTCGTACTGGTCGGACCAGAACCAGGGCATCGGCACATAGGGCGTGTCCGCGCCCATCAGGTTGGCCGCCACCGCCTCGGCCTGGTCGATGGCGTTCTGCACGCTCTCCAGCCGCAGCCGCCCCGCGCCGTGCGGAAAGGAGGCGCAGTCCCCCGCCGCCCATATCGCGGGATCGGAGGTCCTGCCCAGCGCGTCGGTGGCGATGCCGTCGGCGATCTCGAGCCCCGCGGCCTCGGCCAGCCCGGTCTCGGGCAGGACCCCGATGCCAATGATGGCGAAGTCGCAGGGGATGTGGCGCCCGCCCGCGAGCTGCGCCCCGGTCACACGGGTCTCGCCGGTCAGCCGCGCCACCGCCGCGCCTTCGAGGATCTCGACACCGTGGGCGGCGTGCAGCGCACGGAACCAGTCGGCGGTCTCGGCGCAGGCGACGCGGGCGAGGATGCGGGGGGCGGCCTCGATCAGCGTGACCCGCAAGCCGCGCGACGCGGCCACCGCCGCGGCCTCCAGCCCGATGTAGCCGCCGCCCACAATCACCACCCGCGCGCCGGGGCGGAATTCGGGCGCCATCGCGTCGGCATCCGCAAGGCTGCGCATCACATGCACCCCGGCCAGATCGCCGCCCAGCGCCGAAGGCCAGCGCCGCGGGGCCGCCCCGGTGGTCAGCACCAGCCGGTCCCAGCCCAGCACCTCATCCCCCAGCCGCAGGGTGCGGGCGCCACGGTCGATCGCGGTCACGGGCTGCCCCAGCCGCAGGGCGATGGCCTGGTCGGCGTAAAAGGCCTCGGGGCGCAGGAACAGCCGCGGGCGCGCCATCTCGCCCGTCAGGTACTTCTTCGACAAGGGCGGGCGCTGGTAGGGCGGGACCGGCTCGGCACCGATCAGGGTCAGGGCGCTCGCGAACCCCAGGCTGCGGAGCTTCGCCACAAGCGCCGCGCCCGCCTGCCCTGCCCCCACCACGACAATCCGCTGCCCGTCCATGCCTGCCCCCGCCTGACCGCTGGCCCATCCCCGCGGCCAGGCCTATATCCCGCCGGCCGACACGCAACGCAACCAACACAGGAGACGGCGATGGCGATATCCGAAGGGGCAGAGTTGCCCGAGGCCACCTTCACCGCGCTGGGCCCCGACGGCCCGGCCCAGGTGTCCCTCAGCGACAAGACGAAGGACCGCAAGGTCGTGATCTTCGCCGTGCCGGGCGCGTTCACGCCCACCTGCCACTCGGCCCATGTCCCCAGCTTCATCCGCACGCGGGATGGGTTCACGGCCAAAGGCGTGGACGAGATCATCTGCGTCTCGGTCAACGACCCCTTCGTGATGAAGGCTTGGGGCGAGGCCACCGGCGCGGCGGAAGCCGGCATCACCATGCTGGCCGACGCTGATGCGGCCTTCACCCGCGCCATCGGCATGAACTTCGACGCGCCCCCCGTGGGGCTGCTGTCACGGTCGCGTCGCTATGCGATGCTGGTGGAAAACGGCCGCGTCACAGCCCTCAACGTCGAGGACGGCCCGGGCGCCTGCGAGGTTTCGGCCGGCGAGGCGCTTCTGGCGCGGACCTGACGCCTGCCTGGGGGCCGCAGCCGGCCCCAGGGGAACCCTGACCGCGGCGGGCGGGCCAGGGACTGTTTCACCCCTTCGTGAAGGCCCTCGCAGCCCGTGGGACAAGGGCATGCGGGGGCCGGCGCCCGCTGCATGGCCGATTTGCAAGGATTTTTCATTGTCTCGGAACGCCCGGAGCGCATATTGCGCAGGGTCGACCCCGCAGACGGAGACCCGCCATGGCCTGGTGGAAGCAGCTTGTCCTCTCGACGGCCGTGGCGCTGGCTGCGCTGGTGGCCTGGATCGCCTGGATGCCCGAGGCCCGGCCGATGCTGGAACGGGCAGGCGTCTGGTCGGTGCTGGAGGGCAGCGGCGCGCTGGACGCGTTGGCGGCCGTGGGGATCACGCCGGCGGAGCCCGCGCGGCCCGCGGGCGGCGCCCCTCCCTGGATGGGCGGCGGCACGCCGGGGGTGGTGGCCGCCGAGGTGGTCGAGGTCACCCGCAACGCCACCGTCAGCGCCATAGGCACGGGCCAGGCCCTGCGCTCGGTCGCCGTGACGCCCGAGGCGTCGGGGCGGCTGGTGGAGATTATGGTGCAGCCCGGGCAGCGGGTTGAGGCTGGCGACCTGCTCGCGCGGCTCGACGCCGATGCCGAGCGGATCGCAGTGGACCGCGCCGAGCTGGCGCTGGACGATGCGCGCGACACCGCCGCGCGGTTGCAGCGGCTGGCGGGCACCGCGTCGGAGGTGCAGATCCGCGACGCCGAGCGGGCGGTGCGCAGCGCCGAGCTGGCGCTGGCGCAGGCCGAGCTGGACCTGCGGCGGCGCGACATCACCGCACCCATCGAGGGGATCGTGGGCTTCGTGCCGGCCAATGTCGGCAACCAGGTCACCACCAGCTCCGAGATCACCCGCATCGATGACCGGTCGGTGCTGCTGGTGGAGTTCCTTGTGCCCGAGCGCCATGTGCTCGACGTGGTTCCGGGCACGCCGGTGATGGCGCAGCCGCTGGGCCGCTTCGGCACAAGGCTGGAAGGACAGGTGCGCAACGTCGACAGCCGGGTGCAGGTGGACAGTCGCAGCCTGACCGTGGAGGCGGAGCTGGAAAACCCCGATGATGCGCTGCGCGCGGGCATGGCGTTCTCGATCTCCATCGCGCTGCCGGGCGAACGGCTGCCGGCGGTGGACGCGCTGGCGGTGCAGTGGGGCCGGCAGGGCGCCTTCGTCTGGGCCGTCCGCGACGACCGGAGCGAGCGCGTCCCCATCCGCATCGTGCAGCGCACCGGTGGCGTGGTGCTGGTGGAAGGGGCGCTGGAGCCCGGCGATCTGGTGGTCCGCGAGGGCGTGCAGACCCTGCGCGATGGCGGCGAGGTTGACCTGCGCGACACCGTGCGCCCGATGGCGGGCGACGACGGCGAGTTGCCCTTGGGCGTGGCCCCGGCCGAAGTGACCCTGTCCGAAGGGTAGAGGCCCAGCCCCCCCTATCTGACGCTGCATTCGCCGGAGAGCCGACCATGACTGACCCGACCCGTCCCGACCAGGCCGATGACCCCGCCGCGCCCGGGGGCGTGTCTGCGCCAGAGACCCAGGCGACACACCCGACCAGTGCCGAGGGGCCGGACAGAGGCGCCGAACACGGTGGATTGCCGGGGGCGGTGGCGCGGACCGGGCCTGGCGGCGCGGGCGGGGAGGCCGAAGCGCGGGCGGAGCGGGTGGCTGCGGATGACGATGCCGAGGCGCCCTCGGCCGACGAGACGCCGCGGTCGGAGGAGGAAGCCCGGGCGCTCGCGGGCTCGGGCACGGCGCTGTTCGTGCGCCGGCCGATCCTTGCGCTGGTGCTGTCGGCGCTGATCGTGGTGGCTGGGCTCGCGGGCCTCTTCGGCGTGGAGGTGCGCGAGCTGCCCGACGTCGACCGCCCCGTGGTCACCGTAACCACCCAGTTCCCCGGCGCCGCCCCCGAGACCATCGACCGCGAGATCACCGCGCAGATCGAGAACGCCGTGGCCCGCGTCAGCGGCGTCTCGGACGTCTCCTCGGAATCGCGCTTTGGCCGCAGCCGGATCACCGTGGAGTTCCGCGACGACATCGACATCGACGTGGGCGCCACCGACATCCGCGACGCCGTCAGCCGCATCGCCCAGGACCTGCCCGACGGAGCCGAGGATCCGCAGATCGTCAAGGCCGACGCGGACTCCGACCCGGTGCTGCGGATCGCCGTCACCTCGCCCATCCGGCCGCCGCAGGACCTGACCCGGCTGGTGGACGACCTGATCGCGGATCGGCTGATCTCGGCCCCCGGCGTGGCCGACCTGCAGCTGTTCGGCGACCGCGAGGCGGTGTTCCGGGTGGATGTGGACATGCTGCAGCTCGCGAGCCGCGGCCTGAGCCTTGCCGACCTGCGCGAGACGCTGCGCGACGTGGCCTTCGACGCGCCTTCGGGGACGCTGGGCGGCGACCGGCAGTCGATCCTCGTGCGCACCACCGCCGCCGTCAGCACCGCCGAGGAGTTCGAGGCGCTGCTGATCCGCGACAATGTCCGCGTGAGTGACGTGGCGCAGGTCACGCTGGGCCCCAAGCCGGGCGAGACGATCCTGCGCGCCAATGGCGAGACCGGGGTGGGGCTGGGCATCATCCGGCAGGCGCAGTCCAACACGCTCGACATCTCGGCGGCGGTGCGCGCGGTGGTGGCCGAACTGCCCGACATCCTGCCCGACGACGTGAGCGTGCGGATCACCTTCGACGAGGCGACCTTCGTGTCCGGCGCGATCTCGGAGGTGCTCAAGACGCTGATCGCGGCGGTGATGATCGTGGTGGGGATCATCTTCCTGTTCCTGCGGGACGTGCGCGCGACGCTGATCCCGGCGATCACCATGCCGGTGGCGCTGGTGGGCACCATCGCGGCGATCTACATCGTCGGCTTTTCGGTCAACATCCTGACGCTGCTGGCGCTGGTTCTGGCCACGGGGATGGTGGTGGACGACGCCATCGTGGTGCTGGAGAACATCGTGCGCAGGCGGGCGGCGGGGATGGGGCCGCGGGCGGCGGCGGTGCTGGGCACGCGGCAGGTGTTCTTTGCCGTGGTGACCACCACCGCGACGCTGGCCGCCGTGTTCGTGCCACTGTCCTTCCTGCCGGGCCAGACCGGCGGGCTGTTCCGCGAGTTCGGCTTCACGCTGGCCATGGCGGTGCTGCTGTCCTCGGTGGTGGCGCTGACGCTGTGTCCGATGCTGGCGAGCCGGCTTCTGACCGCCAAGCCGGACAAGGACCCGCGCGGACCGATGGTGTGGCTGGGCAACCGGCTTGCGGCGCTCTATGCGGCGTCGCTGCGCGCGGCCCTGGCGGCGCCGCTGGCGGTGGTGATGGCGGCGGTGCTGTTTGCGATCACCGCGCTGATCGCCGCCGGCCAGCTGCGCCAGGAGCTGACGCCGCCCGAGGATCGCGGCGTGATCCTGATGTCGATCACTGCGCCGCAGGGCGTCGCGCGGGAATTTACCGACGCCAAGATGCGCGAGATCGAGGAGATCGCCGAGCCCCTGCAGGCCGCGGGCGAGATCACCAACATCTTCTCCATCATCGGCACCGGCGGACGCGACAACCGCGGCTTCATGGTGCTGACGCTGGCGCCCTGGGACCAGCGCGAGCGGTCGCAGCAGCAGATCGCGGGCGACATCAACCGCGGCCTGGCAGATGTGATCGGTCTGCGGGCCTTCGTTATCCAGCCGAACAGCTTGCGCATCCGCGGCGCCGGGCGGGGGCTTTCCTTCGCCATCACCGGGGCGGATTTCGAGGAGCTGGGCGATCTGGGCGAGGAGCTGGTGCAGCGGCTGGAGGACGACGGCCGCTTCGGCCGCGTCTCGCTCGACTTCGAAACCACCCAGCCTCAGCTCTTCATCGAGGTGGACCGGGCGCGGGCCTCGGATCTGGGCGTGCGGATCGAGGGGCTGGGCGAGGCGCTGCAGGCGGTGCTGGATGGCCGTTCGGTGGGCACGGTGTTCGTGGCCGACCGCAGCTATGACATCCAGATGCTGTCCACCGCCCAGCCGGTGCGCGACCCCTCCGATCTGGAGCGGATCTTCGTGCCAGCGCGGGGGGGCGCGATGGTCCCGATCTCCAGCTTCGTGACGCTGGAGGAACGCGCGGTGGCGCCCGAGCTGTCACGCGAGGGGCAGATGCGGGCGGTGTCGATCTCGGCCTCCTTGACCGACGCGCTGCCGCTGGGGGCCGCGCTGGCCGAGGCCGAGCGGCTGGCCGAGGATCTGCTGGTCCCCGACCAGCGGCTGGTGCCGCTGGCGGAGGCGCGAACGCTGGGCGAGACCTCGGCGGGGCTGTTCGTCGTGTTCGGCTTTGCGCTTCTGGTGGTGTTCCTGGTGCTGTCGGCGCAGTTCGAAAGCTTCGTATCGGCGGTGGTGGTGATGTCCACGGTGCCGCTGGGGCTGGCCTGTGCGGTGTTCGCGATGTTGCTGACGGACAGTTCGCTGAACGTCTATTCGCAGATCGGGTTGGTGCTGTTGGTGGGGATCATGGCCAAGAACGGCATCCTGATCGTGGAGTTTGCCAACCAGTTGCGCGACCGCGGCGTGAGCGTGCGCGAGGCGATAGAGCAGGCCTGCGTGATCCGCCTGCGCCCGGTGATGATGACCATGGCCTCGACCGTCCTGGGCGCCGTGCCGCTGATCCTGTCCTCTGGCGCTGGGGCCGAGGCGCGCGAGGCGCTGGGCTGGGTAATCGTGGGCGGTCTGGGGCTTGCGACGCTGTCGACGCTCTATCTGACGCCGGTGGCCTTCCTGCTGTTGGGGGGCCTCAGCAAGCCGCGCGCGGCGGGCGAGCAGCAGCTCGTGGGCGAGCTGTCGGCGCTGGCCCCCGGCCGGAGCGCCTGAGCCGTCCCCCTGCCCTCCGGACACACGGGCCCACCC
>SKMM01000195.1 GCA_007121055.1 Paracoccaceae bacterium
CACCACCTGGATGTTCGCGTCCGCCATCTCCAGCCGCAGCACGTCCGACAGCCCCTCCAGCGCGAACTTGCTGGCGACATAGGCCCCGCGCCACTTCAACCCCACCCGGCCCAGCACGCTGGAGCATTGCACGATCCGCCCGCCCCCCTGCGCCCGCATCATCGGGATCACCCGGCAGGTCAGGTCGTGCCAGCCCACCACATTGGCCTGCAGGATCGCCCGCAATGCCTCCGCCGGGATATCCTCCAGCGCGCCGGGGATCGCATAGGCGCCATTGTTGAACAGCGCATCCAGCCGCCCGCCCGTGCGCTCGGCCACCTCGGCCACCGCCGCCGCGATGCTGCCCTCGTCCTCGTAATCCAGCCGGAAACTCTCCAGCCCCTCGCCCCGCAGCCGGTCGCAGTCCGCCTCCCGCCGGCAGGTCGCGAACACCCGCCAGCCGCGCGCCGCCAGCGTCCGCGCCGCATCCAGCCCGATCCCCGAGGAACAGCCCGTGATCAGGATGCTGCGCGGAGCTCCCGTCACCCGGCGCAGGCCGCCCGCTCGAACCGTGCATAGGCGGCCATGAAGCGCGGATCGGCGAAGGGCAGCGCCTGGGTCATGATCAGCCCGGCCAGATCGGCCGCCGGGTCGAACCAGAAATGCGTGTTCAGCAACCCCGCCCAGCCCTGCGCGCCTGCCCGCCGCATGCCCTGCACGTCCTCCTCGACCCGCAGGAAACCGAAGCTGTGGGTCTTCTCCGCCCCCGGAAACAGGTCCACATCGGCCGAGGCGACCGGGTTCACGCTCACCATCGGCGTCACCCGCAGCGCCCCGATGTGGTTCTCCAGCATCGACGCAACCGCCCCCTCGCTCAGCACCCGCACCCCGTCCAGCGCCCCCCGGTTCAACAGCATCCGCAGAAACCGCATGTAATCGGGCGCGGTGGAATAGAGGCAATGTCCCATCCCGTAGACCTCCGGCGCGGGCGGCGGCGCCAGCTCGAAGGGCCGGAACGCCCCGTCCTCGCCCCGCAGCCGCAACTGCGCCAGCCGCGGCGCCATGTGATCGCGGACCTCGACATCCGTGTCGGCCATCCCCAGCGGGTCGAACAGCTCAGCCCGCAGGAAGGCGTCGATGCGCCGGCCCGAGACCGCCTCGACCACCCGCCCCAGCCAGTCGATGCCGATGCCGTAGCCCCAGCGCTCCCCGGGGTCGAACATCATCGGATAGAACAGCCCCTGCTTGAGCCCCGACAGGATCGGCGGGTTGCCTGTCCGCTGCAGCCACTCCGCCACGCCGGGGTTCCAGATCTCGTATTCCAGCCCCGAACAATGCGTCGCCAGATGCCGCACCGTGGCCGCCCGCAGCGGCTTGCGCAGCCGTGGCACGTCGCCGTCCCAGCCCTCCAGCACCCTCACCTCGGAGAACTCCGGCAAGACCTCCTCGACGGGCGTGTCGAAGGCCAGCGCCCCCCGGTCGATCAGCATCATCGCCGCCAGCGACCCGATCGCCTTGGTCATCGAGAAGATCCGGAGCACCGTGTCGGGCGCCGCCGCGACCCCGGACGCGGCCTCCCCCGCCGCCCCCTGCCAGCGCAGGCCCGCCTTCGAGCCCACCATCCCCACCAGAAACGGCGCGTCCCCGTCCGCCACCGCCGCGTCAAGAACCCCCTGCAGATCGTCCATGTCACCCTCCCTTTGCCCCCAGGCTATCGCCTCCGCGCCACGGTGGCGAGCATCATCCGCGCTTCCCACTGGACCGTCCCGTGCGGCCCCTCTACACCCTGTCCATGGCCGACGAGACCCCCCCAGAACCTGGAACGGACACGCACACCGAACCGCTGCGCACCGCGCTGGGCTCGCGCTATCTGCAATATGCGCTGTCCACGATCATGCACCGGGCGCTGCCGGACGCACGCGACGGGCTGAAGCCCGTCCACCGGCGCATCCTCTACGCCATGCGCGAGCTGCGCCTCGCCTCGGGCGGGCCGTTCCGCAAATGCGCCAAGATCTCGGGCGACGTCATGGGCAACTACCACCCCCACGGCGATCAGGCGATCTACGACGCCCTGGCGCGGTTGGCCCAGCCCTTTGCCATGCGCTATCCGCTCGTGGACGGTCAGGGCAATTTCGGCAACATCGACGGCGACAACCCCGCCGCCGCCCGCTACACCGAGGCCCGCCTGACCGCCATGGCCGAGGCCCTTCTCGACGGCCTCGACCAGGATGCGGTGGACTTCCGCCCCAACTACGACGGCACCCTGCAGGAGCCCGGGGTCCTGCCCGCCGCCTTCCCCAACCTGCTGGCGAACGGCGCAAGCGGCATCGCCGTGGGCATGGCCACCTCGATCCCGCCCCACAATCTGGGTGAGCTCATCGCCGCCTGCCAGGCCCTCATCACCGACCCCGAGACCCCCGACGACACCCTCTTCGGCCTCGTCCCCGGCCCCGACTTCCCCACCGGCGGCGTGATCGTCGAACCCGGGGACAGCATCCGCGAGGCCTACCTCACCGGCCGCGGCGCCTTCCGCCTCCGCGCGGCATGGGAGGTCGAGGACCTCGGCCGCGGCACCTGGCAGATCGTCGTCACTGAGATCCCCTTCCAGGTCGCCAAATCCAAGCTGATCGAGCGCATCGCCGAGCTGATCCAGACCCGCAAGATCCCGATCCTCGCCGATGTCCGGGACGAGAGCGCCGAGGACGTCCGCATCGTCCTCGAACCCCGCTCCCGCAACGTCGATCCCCAGGTCCTCATGGGCCTGCTCTACCGCAACTGCGACCTCGAACTGCGCGTGCCGCTCAACATGAACGTCCTGATCGACGGCCGCACGCCGAAGGTCTGCTCCCTGCGCGAGGTGCTGCGCGCCTTCCTCGACCACCGCCGCGTCGGCCTGCAACGCCGCTCCCGCCACCGCCTGGGAAAAATCGACACGCGGCTGGAAGTCCTCGAAGGCTTCCTCGTCGCCTTCCTCAACCTTGACCGCGTCATCGACATCATCCGCTACGACGACGCCCCCAAGGACGCCCTGATGCGCGAGGGCTGGGCCAAGGGCTATGTCCGCGCCACCTCCCAGGACGACTACATCACG
>SKMM01000192.1 GCA_007121055.1 Paracoccaceae bacterium
AGCCGGCAGGATATCCTGGCCATGGCCGCGCGGGACAGGGTCCATGCGCCATGGTCGCCGGACAGACTATCCGGGGCATGTGCCCTGGAGAAGGGCTGAATTGGCATGGCGGAGAGAGAGGGATTCGAACCCTCGAGACGGTTTCCCGCCTACACGCTTTCCAGGCGTGCGCCTTAGACCACTCGGCCACCTCTCCGTCGGCGCTCTGGTAGCAAAGACCGTCGGGGGAGGGAAGCGCCGGCGGGGGGTGCGGGTTCGGGCTGCCCGGCGCTGGCTGGCTGGGGGCTCTGCCTTGCCGGGGTGGGGCCGGGGGCCGCCGGGTGGCGGCCTCCGGGTGGGTCGACCGCCCATCAGGCGGGGCGGGCGGGGGACGTGGTGTCCTCGGCCAGGCGGGCGAGGAGTTTGGCCCAGCGGTCGCGGGTCTCCGCATCGAAGCCGCCGGGGCCGAGCGCCAGAGCCGCGTCGCGTGCCCGGCGCGCCAGGGTCAGGCGCCAGTCGTTGGGCAGGTCGATGCCCTGCGCCTCGGCCCAGTCGCGCACCTGGGGCAGGAAGGGCAGGCCATGGGCCAGCACGTCGCCCAGCCGCACCTCGGGGCGCCGTTCGACCCGGTCGAGCTGATCGGCGAGGAAGGCAGGCGGCAGCAGGTCCTCGATTTCGGCGCCGGGCAGGTCGATCAACGCACCGAGGTCGAGTACGCGATCGGGTGCCTCGGCATAGAGGCCATCGCGCAGCTCGGCCGCCATGTCGGTCTGGGCGCCGCCCAGCATCACCAGCGGCAGCTGCGCCTCGCCGCTCGCGAGCAGGCTGGCCACCACCCGGGCGGTGCGGCTGGGGCCCGCGGGCGCGAACACCAGGTCCCGGCGCGGCGCGAACTGCCCCGCGGCGGTGGCGAGCGTGCGCATGGTCCCGAGGTAGAGCTGTTCGGCCAGCCCCCCCACCATCACCGGCCGCGTGCCGTGCAGCATGCCCTCGGCCACCGAGAGGTTCAGCGCGGATTGCACGGCATAGGCCGCACCGCGCTGCAGGTCGCGCCCCTCTTCTTCGCGCAGGTCATCGGTGGCGCGGGTGGAGCCGTCGCGCGCCACATAGACCTTACGCGCGCGGTCGAGCCGGTCGGCATCCACCAGAAACGGCGAATGCGAGGTGTAGATGAGCTGGTTGGTGCCGGCGAGCCGGTCGAAGAATGCCGACAGGTCGCGCTGCGCCAGCGGATGCAGTGATTGGCCAGGCTCGTCCAGCAAGAGCACCGCGCGGCGGTGTTCGCCCTGGCTTTCGACCATGAAGATCATGAAGAAGGACAGGAACCACTGCAGCCCGGTGGAGCGGTTTTCGAGCTCGATCTCCTGCGGACGGCGCTTGTCGGCGACCCAGATGCGGAAATGATTGCCGTCGGCCTCGAAGCGGAAGCGGTAGTCTCCTTGCGTCCACCATTCGCCGAAGCGCTCGGTCAGGCGGGTGCCGGCGGATTGCATCAGGATCGAGCGGGTGCGCTTGGCCTCGCTGATGCGCGCGAGCTCCTCGGCGCGGGGGCCGGCCTCGCCGCCCGCCACGCGGCCGATGATGCGGCGCAGCTTGCCCACGGTGCCGTCGCGGGCGGCCGCGGTCGCCTCGGCCTCCTCGCGGATGTCGCGGAAGTCGCGACCGAGTTCGAGGATCTCGGAGGGTTTCAGGCCGACAAAGCCGAACAGCACCTTCAGCGTGCGGGCCTTGGCGGCCTCGCGGGTGCCCAGATCCTCACGCGTAAGGTTGTCGACGACATGGGGCAGGTAGATCTCGCTGTCGAGATTGCCATAGTTGGAATAATAGACGAAGGGCGGCATGGCGCCCAGCACGGCGCGGCGCAACTCCGGGCGCGAGCCGGGGTCGGCGGCGCACAGCTCGGCCATGCGCTCGCCGAAGGCAAGCCGCAGCTCCTGCAGGACCGCCACCGTGGCGCCGCCCTCGGCGGGGTCGGCGGGCAAGAGCACCGAGACAGCATCGCGCAGCCGGATCAGGTCGTTGGCGTTGAGCGGCCCACCCGCCTCGATGCCCGCGCGCAGCCCCTCCAGCGTGGTCAGCGCGCGGGTGCGCAGATCGCCGCCCGAGGCCTCGTCGGGGGTGCGCTTGAGCTCGGCGCGGGCGTCGTCGATGCGCCGGATCGCCCAGGCGGTGTCGGCATGGCGGTCGCGGCGGTGGCGCGGGAAGGTGACGATGTGGCTGCCGTCGAAGAACCGGCCGACGCGGACGCAGGCGGCCTCATGCTCGGGGATGCCCGCGGCCTCGGCGAATTCGGCGGTGCGGGGGCCCGCATCGAACTCGGCCTCGACGAACTGGAAGCCGCCGGGGTTGTCGCGGATCGTCATGAACAGGTGCTTGGGGAAGTCCGAGGTGGGCTCGATGGCGCCGCCGCGGGCCGGGTTGAGCTTCCACAGCGGCAACAGCAGGTTGGTCTTGCCGCTTTCGTTGACGCCGATCAGTGCGGTGACCGCGTCGACATCGACCCAGCCGCTGTCGATGACCGAGCGGAAATTGGTCACGCGGAAGCGCCGCAGGATCATGTCGCGCGGCGGCGGGGCCGGGCGCGGGGCCGGCTCGGTGCCCAGGGCCGTGGTCGCGTCGGACTGGCTGCGGGCCGTGGCCTCGGCGTTCAGGGTGCGGTCCTGTTTCATGGCGGTCTCCATTGGGTGGATTCCCTGCGGTAGGTTCGGACGGGCCGGCGCGTCAGCGCGCCGACGGCGGAAGGGTGGTCGTCTGTGCCCCCGGCGTGGGGGCGCCCAGATCGGGCAGCGGATCGGGCAGGCTTTGCAGAAGGCCCGTGCCGGGGGCGTGCGGATCGGCGGGCAGGATCGGGGGCAGGGGGCGCGTGGGGTCCTCGGCAAGGCCGACGAGTGGCCCGGGCCCGGCGCCGATCAGCACCACCGCCAGCACCACCGCCAGTGCCGCAGCCGGGGCGGCGGGGGCAAGGCGGGCGGCCTGGGACTCTGCGATTAGGCGGGTGGGGATGCGCCGGGCCTGTACCCGCACGGCGCGGCGCAGGTGCAACGCGGTGGTGCGCGCCTCGGCCCAGCGGCGGCGCGCGGGCGCGGTCAG
>SKMM01000284.1 GCA_007121055.1 Paracoccaceae bacterium
CCTGCAGGACCATGGCGATGCGGCCGCCGCGGATGCGGCGCATCTGGCGTTCGGGGGCGCGCAGCAGGTCGATGTCGCCAAAACTGAGGCGGTCGGCGGTGACGCGGGCCTGGTCGGGCAGGAGCTTCATGATCGCCCGGCCAGTGGTGGATTTGCCCGAGCCGCTTTCGCCGACAATGGCCAGCCGCTCGCGCCCCAGATCGAAGGAGACGCCCCGCAGCACCTCGTTCCAGCCGCCCGAGGGGGCGGGGTAGGCCACGCGGAGGTTCTGGACGCTGAGACGCTCAACCATGGCGGGGGTCCAGCGCGTCGCGCAGCCCGTCGCCCAGTAGGTTGAAGGCAAGGCTGACGAGCAGGATGGCGATGCCCGGCATGGTGGCGATCCACCAGTGGGTCAGCATGAACTCGCGCCCCGAGGCGAGCATCGCGCCCCATTCCGGCATCGGCGGCTGCGCCCCGAGCCCGAGGAAGCCGAGCCCCGCGGCGGTCAGGATGATGCCGGCCATGTTCAGCGTGACGCGGATGACGACCGAGGGCACGCAGATCGGCATGATGTGGCGCACGATGATGCGCAGCGGCCCCGCGCCGGTCAGCCGCGCCGCCGCGATGTAGTCGGATTTGCGGACGCTGAGCGTCTCGGCCCGGGCCAGCCGCGCGATGGGCGGCCAGGACGCGAGCGCGATGGCGATGACGGCGTTGTTGATGCCCGCGCCCAGCGCCGCGACGAAGGCCAGCGCCAGGATCAGCGCGGGGAAGGACAGGAACACGTCCACCACCCGCATCGCCACCGTATCCACCCAGCCGCCCAGATAGCCCGCCGTCGCCCCCACGATCAGCCCGATGGGCCCGGCGATGGCTGCGGCCAGCACCGCGATCTGCAGCGTGATGGAGGCGCCGTGCAGCACCCGGCTGAAGATGTCGCGCCCCAGCTGGTCGGTGCCGAACCAGTGATCGGCCGACGGAGGCAGGAGGCGGCGTCCGAGGTCCTGTTGGTAGGGCCCATAGGGCGCCAGCGTGGGCGCGAGGATCGCCACGGCCACCAGCACCAGCAGGATCACGAGGCCCAGCATCGCCGCGGGGTTGCCGCCCAGCCGCTTGGCCGCCCGCCACAGGGATTGCGCCCGGGCCTGCCCCGGCGATTGCGCCGTGGGCGCGTTCAGCCAGGCGCGCAGCCCCGGCCGCGGGGGTGTGTCGGTGATGTCCTGCCGGCTCATCGCGTCCTCGGGTCGAAGCTGCGGTAGAAGAGGTCCGCGAGCAGGTTGAGCGTGATGAAGATCAGCCCGATGACCATCACGCAGCCCAGCACTGCGTTCATGTCCCCGCGCAGGAGCGCCGTGGTCAGGTACCGCCCCAGCCCGGGCCAGGCGAACACGGTCTCGGTCAAAACCGCACCCTCCAGCAGGAAGGCGAAGGACAGCGCGATCACGGTGGCGAGCTGCACGGCGATGTTGGGGAAGGCATGGACCCAGATCACCGCGGTGCGCGACACGCCCTTGGCGCGGGCGGCGATGATGTATTCCTGGCGCAGCTGCTCCAGCATGAAGCTGCGGGTCATGCGCGCGATGTAGGCCATGGCGCCATAGGCCAGGATCGAGACCGGCAGGATCAGCCGGCTGACCACGTCCTGGAAGATGTCCCAGCGGCCCATCCGAGCGCTGTCGATCAGCAGAAGCCCCGTGCGGATCTCGATGTCGAACTGGTAGACGGTGCCGATGCGGCCCGGCCCGCCGACCCAGCCGAGGCCCGCGAAGAACACGCTAAGCCCCACGAGCCCGAGCCAGAAATTGGGCGCGGAATAGCCGATCAGCGCCACCACCCGGATCACCTGGTCGACCCAGCTATCCTGGCGCGCCGCCGCGATTACGCCCAGCGGCACGCCGATGATCGTGCCGAAGAACATCGACAGAGTCGCAAGCTCCACCGTGGCCGGGAACACCCGGGCGATGTCCTCGATCACCCGGCGGCCCGAGGTCAGCGAGCGGCCGAAATCGAACCGCAGCGCGTCGCGGACATAGTTGAAGAACTGCTCGTACAGCGGGCGGTCGAGGCCCAGCTGGCGGAACATCCGGTCATAGGCGGCCTGGCTGGCGTCGTCGCCCAGCACCGCCAGAACGGGGTCGAGCGGCAGCATCCGCCCGATGAAGAAGGTCAGCGCCAGAAGCCCGAAGATGGTGATCGCCACCGTCAGGGCGGTGCGCGCCACGGCGACCGACCGCCGGTACCACCGGCGGTCGGACACAGCCTTCGGCGGAGGCGCTGCCTGGTCGGCCATGCCCCCGCGTCAGTCCTTGTGCGCGAGGTTGTAGAAGACGCGGAACGCGTGCCAGGTCCAGTCCTGCACGTTGGCGCGCATCATCGCGTTGTTCGCGGTCTGGAACAGGTAGACGCCCGGCCCCTGCTCCATGTGGTCGAGCTGCAGCTGGCGGTACATCTCCATCTGCGTGTCCGGGTCGGTCTCGAACAGGGCCTCGCGCACGCGCTCGTTGAACTCGGGCCGGTACCAGGCCTTGCGCCAGGTCGGGTACATGCCCAGTTCCGCCTCGGGGCTGTTGTCGGGGTTCACCGCGTGGCGCTCCAGCATGCCGTGGGCGTGGGCGATGTTGGTCTGCCAGCTCGACATCAGCATGTCGAAGTCCCGCCCGCGGAAGGCCGAGAACAGCTGCGCGCTGGCCATCTGCTCGATGTTCAGCGTGATGCCCAGTTCGGCCGCGTTGGCCTGCAGGTGCTGGGCCACCGAGGGCGCGAAGGGCCCCGGCGCGATGTAGAGCGAGGCGGTGAAGCCGTCGGTGATGCCCGCTTCCTCCAGCAGTTCGCGGGCGCGGTCGAGGTCGAGCGAGAAGGGGGCTCCCTCCTCCTCGTCGAGCCCGGCGAAGGCGCCGATGGGCACGACCGTGTTGCGCGGCACGCCGAGGTTGGCCATCACCGTCTCGGCCAGCCCGTCATAGTCGAACATGTAGCGGAAGGCGTGGCGCAGCTTGTCCTCGCCGAAGGGCTCGCGCCCGGTCTGGAAGGACAGATAGAAGATCTGGTGGTTCAGCGTGGTCGCGTGCTGCAGGTCGGGGTTGTC
>SKMM01000338.1 GCA_007121055.1 Paracoccaceae bacterium
GGCCTCTTCACCTGGCCCGACTGGGCGGCCGTCTTCTCGGAGGAACTCGAGGGCGGCGCCACCGACGGCTCCGACTACCACGACCGCTGGCTCAGGGCCCTCGAACGCATGCTCCACGCCCGCGGCCTCGCCACCCCCGACGAGGTCACCGCGCTGGCCGCGGCATGGCAGCGGGCCGCCCACGCCACCCCCCACGGTCAGCCCATCCTGCTGGACAACGACCCCGCCCCCTGAGCCGCCCCGCGGTCATCCCCGCGCTCCCAAGGCCTAGCCCGCGGACCGGCCTCATGCAGGCGACCCGGTCGCCATCTGGTCGGCCCTTCCGGTCCCGCCGCGTCAAGAGCATCGCCCGCCGAGGCTGCAGCCCGGCGCGGGTCACCCGCGCCGGGCATGCCGGGCCCCTGCCTCAGCGCATGCGCGCCGCATAGAGCGCCACCGCCGCCGCGTTGGACACGTTGAGCGAGCCGAACGCCCCCGCCGCCTCGATCCGCACCAACCCGTCGCAGGCCTCGCGGGTGGAGGGCCGCAGCCCCGGTCCCTCCGCCCCCAGCACCAGCGCCACCGGCGCGGCCGGCCCCGCCTGCGCAAGCCCCTCGGCCAGCGTGGCCCGCGCCTCTCCGTCGAGGCCCAGCGCCACATAGCCCATGGCCCGCAGCGCCTCGATCGTCTCCACCAGATTGCGCACCCGCAGGTAGGGCTGCCGCTCCAGCGCGCCGCTCGCGGTCTTCGCCAGCGCCCCGGTCTCGGGCGCGGCATGGCGCGCGGTCGCGATCACAGCCCGGGCGCCGAACACCTCGGCCGAACGCAGGATGGCGCCGGCATTGTGCGGATCGCTCACCCGGTCCAGCACCACCGCCAGCGCGGCCTGCCCCCCCGGCGCACAGACCGCCTCGGGCTTGCCCCAATCGAGCGGCCGCACCTCGAGCGCCGCGCCCTGGTGCACCGAGCCGGGGTCCAGCGGCGCGGGAAACTTCCGCGCATCGGCGATCTCGGGCGCCATGCCGGCCTGCGCGATCGCCTCCGCCAGCCGGTCCGCCGCGTTGCGCGTCACGATCAGCCGCAGCCGCTCCCGCGCGGGGTTCACCAGCGCATCCCGCACTGCATGCAGGCCGAAGAGCCACACCGTTGCCGCCGCAGCGGCCCGGCGGCCGCGTTCCTTGTCGATCACCCAGGCCGGTTTGCGCATCATCCCCTCCGCGAGGGCCCACCCTCGCGCTCCCGCAGGGCAGACGCAAGCGCCCCCGGCACCATCGAGAATCCGGTTGACGCACACCCCCGCCTCGGCTACCCCGCCCCAGCGTCGGGCGACGTGCTGCAAGGTGCGGCAGCGGACTGTAAATCCGCCGGGGAGACCCATGCCTGGTTCGATTCCAGGGTCGCCCACCATCCTCAAAATCAAGCACTTAGGCGGCGCAGGTCGGGGCCGCTCCGGGTCGCTCAGGACGCCGTGTAAGCACATTGTAAGCAGGCGGGCGAGTAATCAGGGGCGCGGAGAGAAAAAGCAAAAGTCCACCTCCGGTCCCGCGCCGCAGCCGAGTCGGCCCCATTGGCACCAGTCCCTCTCGCGCGCGCGAGGAAACCTGTGTTAGCGATGGCGTCAGGCTGCCACACCGGTCCCCGCGCGGCTGGACTCTAGACTTTCGGCCCCGCCCCCGTTTGTCTGAATTGCGGATGCGTGCAGATGCCGGCCCCACCGGTCCCGCGTCGGGCCGGGGTCAGCTTATCCGCGCCCCCCGGTCACCAGATCACGCGGCCCTGCGCGTCGAACGCCACCCGGCGGCGGGGCTTGCGGCCCTGCGCCCGCGCGGCCTCGGCGCTGGTCTTTGAACGGTGACATGGATCGCAGATCGCGGCGAGGTTCGCCGGGTCATCGGTCCCGCCCTGCGCCTTAAGCAAGATGTGGTCCACAGCCGTCGCCGGGGTCAGGCGGCCCCGCCGCGGCGCAGGTCTGGCACAGGTGGTCATCGCGGGCGAGGATGCGCTCGCGCAGCTTCACACAACGATGGCCCTAGCCTCGGGCGTGTCGGCTGCGCTGGCGATATTCCCACGTCATCGGCGCCCCGCGGTCAGGTGAAGAACTCGGCGGCCGGGCCGTCGTCCCACGGCCTCGGCCCGCTGGTGTGGTTGCGCCCGGCGGTGCCCGCGGCGCTTGCGGTGTATCTCGACTGGTTGGTGAGGCGCATGCGGGTGGCCAGCGACACAAGCGCCTTGGTCTCCCGGTCGCGGATGCGCAGCATGCGCTCGACGCCCGCCACGGTCTCGGGGTCGAGTATCTCCTCGATGGGCACCCCGTCGATTAGCTCCTGAAGGCTGGCCCGGAATGTCGCGTGCTCGACATACAGCCGCAGGGGCTGCCGGCGGGCCTCGCTGTCGAACAGATCGGCCGGCTCGGTCTCGACGATGTTGCGCCAGAGCACCCGCTGCGCCTCGGTCAGCCCCTCGGGCGGCGGCGCGCGGCGTTCCTCGCGTCCAGGCAATGCCCGGATGCGCTCATGTTGCGGCGTCGGTCCTCCTTTTCCCATGTCGGCCCTCTGGCGTTGTCACGGTTTGACGGAACAAGGCTTTCCCTCCGGTCCCCGCGCGGGCGGTCTCCCTAAGTCCTCTCCCTGAGAGAGTGCCTTGAGTGAAGACACGAGAGACCCCCGAGAGCGAAGGTCAGGAGATACACACCTGACGATCCCCTCGGAGGGACCCGTGGAGTACCTCAAGTAAAGACCCGGGGGTGAGGCTTCCGGCTCCTTCTTGAACACCCTGACTGGCTGCCCTCTCCCTGGTCAGCTTGAGATGTCCCCTTTTAGGAAAACGAAGGTGATTTCGAGACCGTTCCCCATGGTGATGATGTCGCCCGGCTTGTGGCCGCTCTCACCGGGGCGGCCGTCAAGCCGTCTGGAGCGGACGCTGACGCGCACGGTCGTCCCCATCTTCGGCACCGACATGGCCACGGCCGACGCCGACGCCCGACGCCAGGCGACCGCAGAGGTGGGTGCGGATGCCCGGGGGCTGGCGGGTCGCCCCGGCCCATGTCTGGGGTCGGGGGGCTGAGCCGGCCCCGGGCGTCTCAGCCCCCGCTGGGTGTCAGCGCGCCGTCCATGCCGCGGGTGGCCCAGCCGGTCATGCGCTTCTCGATGACGCTGGCGACGAGGTACATCATCACCCCCATCACCGCCGTCACCAGAAGCCCCGCGAACACCAGCGGCACGTCGAAGCGCGAGGAGGCCACCATCATCAGATGGCCTATGCCCCGGTTGGAGGCCACCGTCTCGGAGATGATCGAGCCCACGAAGGCCAGCGTGATCGCCACCTTCAGCGAGGCGAAGAAATAGGGCATCGCCCGCGGCAGCCCGACCTTGAGGATCATGTCGCGCTTCTTGGCGCCCAGCGCGCGCAGCACGTCGCGCAGCTCGGGCTCCACCGTGGCGATGCCGGTGGCGACGTTCACCAGGATCGGGAAGAACGAGATCAGGAAGGCGGTGATGATCGCCGGGATCGTTCCGATGCCGAACCAGATCACCAGGATCGGCACCACCGCCACCTTGGGGATCGAGTTGAAGCCGATCAGTACCGGATAGAGGCCCTTGTAGACCAGCGTGGAGGAGCCGATCAGCACGCCCGCGATCAGCCCGAACACGATGGCGATGCCGAAGCCCACCACCGTGGTGAACAGCGTCTGCCAGGCGTTGGACAGGATCGGCCCCTGCCACCGCACCATCGATTCGAAGATCACCGAGGGCGCCGGAAGCACGAAGCGCGGCACCTCGAACAGCCGCACGCCGCCCTCCCACACCAGGAACAGCCCCAGCACCACCAGCCAGGGCAGGATACGCTCGAGGTTGCGGCGCGAGGCGAGCCAGGGCGCGCGCGGTTCCTTGTCCTCGTCGGGCACGGCGGGGGCGGCGGTGGTGTTGGTCATGCTGTCCTCTCCCGGTCAGGCGGCGACGCGGGCCTGACTGATGTGCTCGCGCAGTTCCTGCGTGATGGCGGTGAACTCGGGGCGATAGGTGTCCTCCAGCGCGCGCCGGCGGGGGAAGGGCACGTCGCGGGCGTGGATCATGCGGCCCGGGCGGGCGCTCATCACATGCACGCGGTCGGCCAGATACACGGCCTCGCGCAGGTCGTGGGTGACGAGGATCACGGTGGGCGTGCGGGCCATCCAGAGGTCCTGCATGACCGTCCAGAGTTCCTCGCGGGTGAACATGTCGAGCGCGCCGAAGGGCTCGTCGAGGATCAGAAGCTCGGGGTCGTGCACCAGCGCCCGGCACAGCGAGGCGCGCTGCTGCATGCCGCCCGACAACTCCCAGGGGAATTTCTTCTCGAAGCCCGCGAGGCCCACGAGCTTCAGAAGGTCACGCGCCTTGGCCTCGTATTCGGCGCGCTTGCGGCGCAGCTGGCTGCGGTGGGGCTCGACGATCTCCAGAGGCAGCATGACGTTGTCGATCGTGGTCCGCCAGGGCAGGAGCGTGGCGTTCTGGAACGCCATGCCCACGATCTCCACCGGTCGGGTCACCTCGCGGCCGGCCACCACGACGCTGCCGCGGTTGACCGGCCAGAGGCCCGCCAGCGCCTTCATCAGCGTGGACTTGCCGCAGCCCGAGGGGCCCACGACGGCCACGAACTCGCCCTTGCCGACGCGCAGGGTGGCGCCCCGCAGCGCCACCGTCCCCGTCGCCTCGCCGCCGTAGCGCAGGGTCACGTTGTCCAGTTCGACGAAATGGGTCATCGAGGCGCCTTCCCTGGCCTGTGGCCGGATGTGGTGGGCCCCGCCTGCGCCGGCGGGGCCTTGGGTGATCATGCGAGCATTGCCCGCAGTCCCTGCCGGGTCAATTGGTCAGGAACATGCGTTCCTCGGCCGGGGGCAGGAAGCTTGCATCGAACAGATCCTCGGCCTGCAGTCGGTTGGGCAGGCCATAGGCGTTCTCGACCGACTCGATGCCGCCCTGCAGGAACGCCATGTCCGCATCGCCGATGCCGTTGGCCAGCGTGCCCTCGGTCTTGAACAGCACGTCGATCGCCATCCTCAGCCGGCCCAGCTCCACCTCGCGGTCGGTCAGCGGCTCATGCGCCACCAGCGCGGCGATGCCGGCCTCGGGATCGGCCACGGCCATCTGCACGCCCTGGATCATGCAGGACACGACGGTGGCCACCGCCTCGGGGTTTTCGTCGGCAAAGCGCCGCGTCACCTGGATGGCATTGGAATAGAGCGCCGCGCCGAAATCGGCATAGGGGAAGATGCGCAGATCCTCTTCGGCCATCCCCAGCGCCAGCAGCGACGGCACGGCAGAGGTCACGAAGCCGGTGATCGCCTCGGCCTCGCCGCGCACCAGCATGGGCTCGCGCAGCTCGGGCGAGACCGAGATCCAGTTGATGCTGTCGAGATCGATGCCGTTGGCCTCGGCAAAGATCGGGAACAGCTGGCGGCCCGCGTCGAAATCGGGGGCGGCCAGGGTCCGGCCGTTGAAATCGGCGGGCTCGGCGATGGGGCCGTCGGCGCGGCTGATCGCCACCAGCGGGCTGCCGGCATAGATGATCGCCACCGCGATCACGTCCGCCTCGGGGTTCTCGGCCAGGAAGCGGATGGTCGAGTTGATGTCGCCCACGCCCATGTCATAGGTCCCCGAGGCCAGCTCCACCGGGACCCGGCCCGAGCCGAAGCCGCGATCGAGGGTGATGTTGACGCCGCCCTCGGCAAAACAGCCGGCGTCCCGCGCCATCAGCGCAAAGGCCTGCGGGCCCTGCCAGGCCCAGTCCATCATGAAGCTGACATTGGTGGCCTGAACCGGCGCCGCGATGGCGGCCGCCGCACCGAACGAGACAGCGGCGGCCAGTCCGCGGCTCGGGAAACGCATGATCATCGGTGGCTCCCTGTTTGGTTGTTGTGCGCCGCATGACAGGCCCGATCCGCACCGGTCTGGATGATGTCGGAGGCGCAGGTGACCTGTGCTTTTCTGTGCTCCGTGTGGCCTGTCAATCGAACCCGCGGCAGCGTGGCGGGACCGTCCGGCACGCCCGGAAAACTCTGCGTGATCCGCCGAAAAAACAGGCGCTGGCGGAGGGCCTTGCCGCCGGAATGCGTCCGCAGCGGCGCAGGGGCCGCCCCCCTTGTCGGGGCTTCTGCCGCGCCGGACCGAAGCACAGATTCGACGCGGTTCTCGCCACGCCCCTGGCCCGCCAGACACCCCTGCGGACCAGGCCCCTGTCCCAGCCCGAGGGATACCCATCGGATCGAGCGCCGGACATGCAGGCTCCTCCGACCGAAGGCGCGACGCGCGCCAAAGACGGATCACGCGCCGCAGGTCCCGGACCAGACGCAGACACGACCCTCGACCAAGCGTCGTCCCGGCGCCAGAGTCCCGGCGGCCCGGCAAGCCGTACCCATGCGGCACCCAGGAACGCTGCAACCATGATGCAATAGGCGAGCGCCGAAACACGCCGACAGCAGTCCGAGCACGGGGGGCGTCATGGCGCCGGCCGGGGCGACGGATCCGGAAGGCCCCTGGCTGGGATGAGCGGCACTGCGGCACGAAGACCATCACCCGAGCAGCGTCTCGGGACGCCCTCCCCGCACCTTAGGGATAGCCGCTTTGAGCCGGATCTTCCGCGCCCCCGAGAGGACCGCACGCGGCGCGGGAGATGTGGACGACACGGCCGAAACGGGGCCACGGATCTCGCCGGTTGCGTGGGTGTCCACCCTTCAGCACCACCGGTCGGTCCCTGGCGCGCCACAGGCGGCGTTGCAGACGCGGGCATGACCAAAGGCGACCGAGGCCGCGCCGTTCCAACCTCTGCCTGGGGCCGGCGCAGGAGGTCGCGCCGGGCCCACGGGCATGGCAACCGCCCGGGGGGGCTGGTGGGCCAGAAAGGTGACGCCGGTGCAGGGCCAGGGAGACACGCCCAGGAGGGTGCTGCCGGGACCGACGCCGGACACGACCCATCAAGGCAGATCGCCCGCGCCGATGTATCCGCTCGGGGCCCTGCGCCGGACGGCAAGGGGCCGATCAGCCGCGACCCTTCGGGCCCGTTCAGGGCCCGGAGGGTGATGACCGCCGCATTCCCGTGCGCCTCACGCTGGCTCGGGTCGCAGCATGGGACGCGTCGTCGCGGTTGTTCGGGAAAGCTCCGGTCTTGCGTTCAGAGCGGCTCGCCCCCGGGGGTGTCGCCGCCGTCGTTGACCGACCCCGTGCGCAGGCGGTGGGCCATGCCGCCCAGCTGCAGCCGGCCGAGTGTCGGCGCGATCGGCACGCTCACCTCATCGGACAGGACGTCGGCCAGCCGGCGCTGGACCGTCGCCAGATCACCGGCGATCCGGCGCAGCCGGTCGAGATCCTGCGCGCCATAGCGCGGGTCACGCAGCGCGTCGGCGTCGCCGGTGTGGGCTAGACGGCCGTCAAGTGCTTCGGCCAGCGCCGCCAGGGCATCGAGCTCCAGCGCGATCCGGGCCGTGAGCGTGGCCAGCCCGACCCGCTCAGACTCAGGGCGGCGGTCGCGAGGACGTCCGTTTCCGTCAAGCGACATTGGCCAGCCTTCGATTGCCTCCGAGGAGCACGGCGCTCCGGCGCCTGCCCCGCAGGCCCGCAGCCCCGCCCTCAGCCCGAGGCAGCTTCTCCGCCATGGGGCCAGTCGCGCTGGATCCCCCGGGGCGATCGCCGGGTTCCGCCGTACCGTCCGGGACCACAGCTTCGACCCGGTCGCACCAGGCTGACGCCCCGAAAGCTCGCCGGTCCAGCCCCCGCGCGCCCCCGACCGCAGCAGCCGACGCCGAGGCCCGGCCGATGCAATCCATGCCACCGACCACCGGAGCCATCCCTGCGCCGCGGCCCATCTGCCAAGGATCACCCCCCCCAGAGCCATGGGCCAAGTCAATGAAGGCCCCGGCCCCGATGCCGGTGACGCCCGTCGACGCAGCGGGCGAGGCCATACGGCCCGACAGTCCTGCCCCGCAGCCCGCACCGGGCGGCGCGCGGCGGCCGGCGCCAGGCCCCGGGTGCGCAAGCCACCGGCGGACCGACAGGCGGCCAGCGACCGGACCGGCCTTCGACAGAGCCGTCGCCGGCGCAGCCGATCCCGGACGCCCCGAGCCCGCCGCAGACCACGGGCCGCCCTTGGGGCCAATCGGGTCGGCAAGGAACCCCGCAGGATCGCCGTGCCCAAGCGTCGGGAGGACCGCCGGGACGGCCGCCCCGCGGGCGATGCGGGCGAACCCGTCCTCGGCCGCGCGGCGGCGCAGTCCGGGATTGATCGGCCTGATCCGATGCACCATCCGGGACGCGGCCTCCCGCCACGTGACGCAGCCGGCGTCTGCAGGCAGGGCCAGGGCGAAGACCCAGCCCACCGGGCCATCACCACCCTCGTCGCCCACCAAACCACCGCCCATCCGGCCGGCCTGCACCCGCGCCCACCACAGACGCCACAGCCCTGCGGTGACCCGTGACACGATCGCCGACGCCGGGATCACCAACCCTGCGGCACCCGGCACGACATCCGGCCCGGGCGGTGCGATGTTCGCCGGCAAGGCGCATTGACGGGTCACGCGAAGCTCCAACGGCGGACAGGTCTGGCCCAGACTGCCACCGAAGGCTGAACAACCCGTGAAGCCGCCTCAGCCGTCGGCGCGCACCGCCTCCACCAGCTCCAGCATCCCGTCGGCGGGCAGGAAGCCGCGCAGCATGCGGTCCTCGACGATGAAGGTGGGGGTGCCGTTGATCCCCAGCGCCTGCGCCAGCGCCCGGTTGGCGTCGATCACGGCGCTGACCTCGGGCGCCTGCATCCGCTCCGAAATCGCGTCCATGTCGAGCCCCATCTCGCCCGCGACCCGCGCGAGCGCCGGCCCCGCGGCGCGGCCCTCCATGGTCAGGAGCCGCCGGTGCGCCTCGGCATAGGCCTCGTCACCTTCCAGCTGCAGAACCGCGATGGCGAAGCGCGAAGCCTCCTCCGAGTCGGGGCCGAGGATGGGGAACTCCTTCATCACCAGCCGCACGCCGGAATCGGCCTCGACCATCTCCATCACCTCGGCAAAGGCGCGCCGGCAGAAGCCGCAGTTGTAGTCGACGAACTCCACCACCGTGACGTCGCCCTCGGGGTTGCCGCCGACCCAGGAGTTCGGGTTGTCGAACAGGGCCTCGGCATGGGCGGCGATCAGCGCGGACTCGTCGGCACCCTGCGCGGCGGCCTGCCGGTCCTCCAGCACCGCGATCACCTCCAGCAGCAGCTCGGGGTTCTCCAGCAGATAGGCGCGGACCTCGGCGCGGAAGGCCGTGCGCTCGGCATCGCTCAGCGCCTCGAGGTCCAGCGCGGCGGCGGGGGCGGCGAGGGCTGCCGCGGCGGCCAGCGGGGCTGCGACGGACCACAGGCGGGCAAGGGGATGGGGCATGGGCACTCCGGTTGGCTGCTGTTTGGGGGGAAGATGGCAAGGGGCGCGCCGGGCGCAACCCACAGGGTTGTGGGGGCGCTCAGGCCGGCCGCAGCCCGAGGATCTCGCGTGCCTGCCCGGGCGTGGCGACGGGGCGGCCGTATTTCTCGCACAACTCCGCCGCGCGGCGCACCAGCGCGCCGTTGGAGGGCGCCAGCGTCTTGCGGTCAAGCCGCACATTATCCTCGAGCCCCGTGCGCGTGTGCCCGCCCGCGGCGATGGACCACTCGTTCAGCAGGATCTGCCCCGCCCCGATCCCCGCCCCGCACCACTGGGCGTCGGGCGCCAGCCGCCGCAGCGTCTCGACGTAGAAATCGAACACCGCCCGGTCCACCGGCATGGCGTTCTTCACCCCCATGACGAACTGGACGTACAACGGTCCCCGCAGCCGCCCATCACCCGCCATCTTCACCGCCTGGAAGATGTGCGACAGATCAAAGGCTTCAATCTCGGGCTTCACGTCATGTGTCAGCATCTCGGCGGCCAGCCAATCGACCAGATCGGGCGGGTTCTCGTACACGCGCGTGGGAAAGTTGTTCGACCCCACCGCCAACGAGGCCATGTCGGGCCGCAAGGGCAGCATGCCGCCCCGCGCCGCCCCCGCCCCCGACCGCCCGCCGGTCGAGAACTGAAGGATCATGCCGGGGCAATGCCGCTCCAGCCCCTCCTTCAGGCGGGCGAACCGCTCGGGGTCCGAGGTGGGGGTCCCGTCATCGGCGCGCACATGGCAATGCGCGATGGCGGCGCCGGCCTCGTAGGCCTCCTGCGTGCTCTCGACCTGTTCGGTGACGGTGATGGGCACGGCCGGGTTGTCGGCCTTGGTGGGCACCGAGCCGGTGATCGCCACGCACAGGATGCAGGGCTTTTCGGAATGGTCGAGCCGGGGTGTGTCTTCGTCGCTGCTCATGTCTCGCATCTGGCTGTTGCACGTCCGCGCAGACCGCTTGTGCCACAGCCCCGCCCGCTTTGGCAGCCCCTACCGGCCCCCGACCGCCCTGCCCCGCGCTTGCATCCCCGTGCGCCTGTGCTAACCCCCGCGCGATCCTGGGACGGGGCTGGGCGACACTGGGCAAGGGAACGGCGACATGGACGATATCGCGGCACTCAGGGCGCAGGTGCTGGGGCAGGTGGCGGAGGCCGCAGACCTCGACGGGCTGGAGGCGGTCCGCGTGGGCGCATTGGGCAAGAAGGGAGCGGTCAGCCAGCGCATGCGCAGCCTGGGCGGGATGGACCCCGAGGCGCGCAAGACCGCCGGCCCCGCGCTCAACGCACTCAAGGACGAGATCGACGCCGCCATCCGCGCCCGCCGCGCGGCGATGGAGGATGCGGCGCTGGAGGCGCGATTGGCGGCCGAATGGCTCGACGTGACGCTGCCGGCCCGGCCGCGCCCCGCCGGCACCATCCATCCCGTCAGCCAGGTGATGGAGGAACTGACGGCGATCTTCGCCGACATGGGGTTTGCGGTCGCCGAAGGGCCGCAGGTCGAGAGCGACTGGCACAATTTCGACGCGCTCAACATCCCGCCCGAGCACCCCGCGCGGCAAGAACACGATACCTTCTTCATGGCGCGGGCCGAGGGCGACACCCGCCCGCCCCATGTGCTGCGCACCCACACCTCGCCGGTGCAGATCCGCGCCATGCAGGCCCAGGGCGCGCCGATCCGGGTGATCGCCCCCGGCCGCGTCTACCGCATGGACATGGACCAGACGCACACGCCGATGTTCCACCAGGTCGAGGGGCTGGCCATCGACCGCGACCTCTCCATGGCCAACCTCAAGTGGGTGCTGGAGGAATTCTGCCGCGCCTTCTTCGAGGTCGACAATGTCGAGCTGCGCTTCCGCGCCTCGCATTTCCCCTTCACCGAGCCCTCGGCGGAGGTCGACATCCGCTGTTCGTGGGAGGGCGGCCAGCTCAGGATCGGCGAGGGCGACAGCTGGATGGAGATCCTCGGCTCCGGCATGGTCCACCCCCATGTGCTGCGCTCGGGCGGCATCGACCCCGAC
>SKMM01000240.1 GCA_007121055.1 Paracoccaceae bacterium
CGGCGGCGGGGGCGAATCGCTGCGCCCGGCCAGCAGCCCCGCCCGCCAGGCCAGCGCCGCGGCATCCCCTTCCAGCGCCAGGTCGGCCAGCCGGTCGGCCATCAAAATGGCAAGCACGACCTCCAGCTCGGCCTCGGCCATCCGCTCCCACGCGGTGATCAGCGCCGCGCCTGCGGCCGCGGCCGTTTCCGGGGACGCACCCGGGACCGCCGCCATCGCCAGCGCCGCATCGAGCCGCTGCACCGCCGCCGCGCGATCCCATACCCCGCCCGAGGCCGCGGGCGCGCGCTGTGTATACAGCCCCAGCAGACGGTTGGGCGTCAGCACACCCGCCCGCGCCAACCGCTCGGCGGCCTCGATCTGCGCCCGCCAGGCCGCCGATGGGCCGAGATCGGCATGGGCGAAGGCGAGCGGCAGCTGCGTGCTGGCCCAGCCTTCGCCCAGCGCGTCGGCGATCTGCCACATCAGGGGGGTGGGGCGCTGCACCAGCGGGAGCCCCGCCGGGGCCTCGCCCGCCTCCGGGTCGAGGAACCGGGTGAGCAGGCGGCGCATGGCCAGCGACAGCGCCTCGCCCTCGGGGCCGGTCAGCATCGCCTCGGCCGCGTCCCAGTCGCCCGCCCGGGCGGCGCAGTAGATCCGCGCGGCGACATTGGGCGCCAGCACTGGATCGGACCGCAGCGCCGCGCAGGGGGCCGCTGCGTCGCCCGCCAGAAGCGAGAGGTCGAACCAGCGCTCGAACAGCGCGGGCGTCGCGGGCTCGGCGGCCTCGATCAGCGCCAGCGCCGGGTCGAGTGCGCCAAAGGCGGTCAGCCGGTCCAGCCGCGCCTGGAACAGTGCGCCGCGGCCCTCGGCATCGCGCGGCGGGTCGAGTTCGGCCACCAGCAGCGACAGGATCAGCCCCTGCAGCGCCGGCAGTGTGTCCGGCCCCAACTCCGACAGCGCCTCGGCCAGCCGCGTGGCCGGCGATATCCCCCACAGATCGCGCGGCAGCCCCGCCCGCGCGGCCGGCATCAGGCCCAGCGCATCGGTGGTGGGCCCGTCGAGCGGAGTCACCGAGATCGCCCCCGGTACCAGCGCGCCCGTCACGCCCTCGGGCGGGGCATGCAGGCCCGGCGCCGGCGTCACGGGCGCCCGTGACAGCCAGTCTATGGCCGACAGGGGCTCGCCCTCCGCCAGCGCCGGCCCTGCCAGAACTGCAGTGCAGATCACCGCCAACCGCCTGCGCCCGGTGCCGGAGCCCCGCGTCCTAGCGCCCATCCAGCACCACCGAGCGCCGCATCTCGGCGCGCTCGGGCGAGAGGTCGCCCAGGAACGCATAGCCCGCCAGCGCGATCGTCCCGAGAATCGCGAGGTAGATCAACCCCCTCAGCATCCGCCACATCCGTCTGCTCCCTCTGCCCCTGCGGTGTGTTGTCGGGCCCAGCCGACACTGACTCGCCCCTGCCGCAGCCACCCGCTCGCCACGGCACAGGGATTGTATATGGAAATCCGGGCCGGATCACGCCATGGAGGGGGCGCATCGGCGGAGGGGCGCGCGCAATCGTGAACGGACGGCTGAAACGCAGCGTGGCGCTGATCGGGATGATGGGCGCGGGCAAGACCGCGGTTGGCGGGGCGCTGGCGCGGATGCTGCAGGTTCCTTTTCTCGATTCCGACGAGGCGATCGTGAAGGCCGCCAACATGAGTGTGGCCGAGATCTTTGCCCGCGACGGCGAGGCGTTCTTTCGCCGCAAGGAGTCGCAGGTGCTGGCGCGGTTGATGGCGGGGCCGCCCTGCATCATGTCCACCGGCGGCGGCGCGTTCCTGAGCGCCGAGAACCGGCGCACGATCTCCGAGCATGGCGTGTCGGTCTGGCTCAAGGCGGATCTGGAGCTTCTGTGGTCGCGGGTGCGCCACCGCACGACGCGGCCGCTTCTGCGCACGGCCGATCCCAAGGGCACACTGGCCGCACTGCTGGCCGAGCGCGCGCCGGTCTATGCGCTGGCCGACGTGATCGTCCAGGCCGAGCCGGGCCTGTCGGTCGAGGCGATGGCCGGCCGTGTGGCGGCGGCGCTGCGCAGCCGGCCGGAGTTGTGGAAGGAGCGATGATGGCGGTCGAAACCGTGCGCGTGGCGCTGGGCGTCCGCAGCTATGACGTGCGCATCGGGCCGGGGCTGCTGGCCCGCGCCGGCGCCGAGATCGCGCCGCTGCTGGCACGGCCGCGGGTGGCGGTGCTGACCGACGAGACGGTGGCGGGGCTGCATCTGGAGGGCCTCAGCGCGGGTCTGGAGGCGGCGGGGATCGCGGTGTCGGCGCTGGCGCTGCCGGCGGGCGAGGCGACCAAGTCCTGGCCGCATCTGGAACGCGCGGTGGAGTGGCTTCTGACCGAGAAGGTCGAGCGGCGTGATCCGGTGGTGGCGCTGGGCGGGGGCGTGATCGGCGACCTCGCGGGGTTTGCCGCGGCCATCCTGCGGCGCGGTGTGGGCTTCATCCAGATCCCGACGACCCTGCTCGCACAGGTGGACAGTTCGGTCGGCGGCAAGACCGGGATCAACACCGCGCAGGGGAAGAACCTGGTGGGCGCCTTCCACCAGCCGCGGCTGGTGCTGTGCGACACCGCGGTGCTGGACACCTTGCCCGCGCGGGATTTTCGCGCGGGTTATGGAGAGGTTGTGAAGTACGGGCTCCTGGGCGATGCGGGGTTCTTCGACTGGCTGGAGGGCCACGGCCCGCGGCTGGCGGACGACGAAGCGCTGCGCCGGGCATCCGTGCGCCGGTCGGTGGAGATGAAGGCCGAGATCGTCGCGCGCGACGAGACCGAGACGGGGGACCGGGCGCTCCTGAACCTCGGCCACACCTTCTGCCATGCGCTGGAGGCCGCCACCGGCTATGGCGACCGGCTGCTGCATGGCGAAGGCGTGGCGGTGGGCTGCACGCTGGCGTTCGAGTTGTCGGCGCGGATGGGGCTGTGTGCGCAGGAAGAGCCGTCGCGGGTGCGGGCGCATCTGCGGGCGATGGGGATGATGGCCGATCTGTCCGACGTGCCGGGCGATCTGCCCGATGCCGACGGGCTGCTGGCGCTGATGGCGCAGGACAAGAAGGTGCGGGACGGAAGGCTCCGCTTCGTGCTGGCGCGCGGCATCGGCGATGCCTTCTTGGCCGAGGACGTGCCGCCCGACACGGTCCGTGCGCTTCTGAAGGATGCGCTGGCCCGGCGCGCCGTCTGAGAGCCGGCCAAACATGGGTGCGCCGCCGTTGTGCCCGACGGACCTGCGTAAGGGGAGCCGCCTCGGGGGGCATCGAGCCCCCGCTCGGCGGCGGACCCGGCGGCGGCTCCCACCCACCCACCAACCCCGCCGTCGCCGGGCCCGGGCGCGGTGTCGCGGGCGTCTGCGGGCGCGGGACCGAGCCGCCCGTGGCAAAGTAGGCTTCCGGAGGAAGGGCTGATCCGCCACCGGGGGGCGCGGCCGCCGGGCGTTTCGGCGCAGGCCGGGTGGAGCGGAGATCCTCCCGGTCGAAGCGCCCCGGTCCCGCCGGGTCGGCTTCGCGCCTGGCCCGCCCCCTGCGCAAGGATTGACAATGGCGGACCTGGCGAGGGATCGGTCCGGCCGGAGGCTGAGGCCAAACGCCGGGGCCGTCGCCACGCTCGGGCGCAGGACGGCCCGTGGCCATGGTGTCGCCCGCCTCAGGTCCTTGGTGTCTCGCCCCTTGGTCCGCCTTCCCCGGGCGGGTCGCCCGAGGGCGGGGCGATCGCCGGGGGGGTGGTCGTGGCAGGGCCGGCGAGTTTGGCCAGCCGTTCGGTTTCGCCACTGCCCATGTAGAGGGTGAGATGGGGGAAGGGGATCTCGACCCCTGCCTCGTCGAACACCTGCTTGACGATCTCGGTGTAGGCGCGCCCGATGCCCCATTGCATGCCCGGCCGGGTCTTGATGCGACCGCGGACCACCACCGCGGAATCCGCCAGTTCCACCACGCCGTGCATCTCGAACGGGCCCACCACGTCTGTGCCGTGCTCGCTCGCCACCAGGCGGTCGAAGGCGTCCTGCATCAGGGCCTTCACCCGTGTGGTGTCCTCGCGGTAGGCCACGCCGATGTCGGCCACATGATAGCCGAAGCCGCGCATGAAGTTCGACACCTGGTCGACCGAGCCGAAGGGGATGACGTGGTAGGTCCCCGAGAGATCGCGCAGCCCCACCGAGCGGATGGTCAGCCGCTCCACCACGCCGGTGGTGCCGCCCACGGTGACCACGTCGCCTTCGTTCATGGCGTTCTCGATCTGGATGAAGACGCCGTTGATGACGTCGGCCACCAGCTTCTGCCCGCCGAAGGCCACGGCCAGGCCGATCACGCCCGCCCCGGCCAGCAGCGGCGCGATGTTCATGCCCAGCTGCGCCAGCGTCAGCATGGTGGCGATCACCACCAGAACCACGACGAAGGCGTTGCGCAACAGTGACAGCAGCGTGCGCTCCCGGGCGCTGGCCGGACGGCCGTTCACCGGGTTGAGCCGATACTCGATGAAGGAGGACACCGCCAGCCACAGCCCCAGCGCCACCAGCACCACCAGAAGCGCCGAGATCAGCCGGGAGACGAGGTCGCTGCCCGCCTCGGAGGCAAGCCAGCCTAGGAAATCCAGCAGCTGCCAGGCCTGCGCGATCGCCACCAGCACCAGCCCGCCCACGATCAGCCGCACCACCTGCAGCATGCCCGGCACGAAGGCGTTGAGCCGCGCCTCCAGCAGCGGCAGCGTGCGCCGCACGTCCTCGGGCAGCCGCAGCCCGGCCGCGATTGCGCGCGTGATCAGAACCACGGCCACCACCCCCGCCACCACCGCGAGCACCGACTGCAGCGTGGCGCGCAGCATGAAGGGCAGCGCATCGGCCGGGCTGGCCTGCCAAACCACGAACAGCGCCAGCAGCCACAGCATCGCGAGGAGGTGCCACACGAGGCCGAGCCCGGCCAGGAGCCGGCCCAGAATGTCCTCGGGCAGGCGGCGGCTGCGGGCCTGCAGCGCCAGCCGCACCGGCGCGCGGTTCTGCAGCACGATCAGCACAGCGGTCAGCAGCGCGGTCACCGCAATCAGGACCATCAAGCTGCGCCCCACCACGGGCGACACGGCCACGTTCACCAGCGGCACAAGCAGCAGGATACCATAGCCCAGCAGGCTGACGAGGCGCGAGCTCCAGAAGTACCAGTAGGCTGCGGTCTCGTCGGCCATGGGCGCAAACCGCAGCGGGCCATGGCGCGGGACCAGCACCAGCCGCAACACGACCTTGGTCATCTCGATGAGCAGAAAGGCGTTGAGGAACAGCGTCTGGCGGATGTCCATGGTTCCGGGCTCGCCGGTGGTCAATGCCACCGCATAGCCGCCCGCCCAGGCCAGAAGGATCACCAGCGCATCCGTCACTCCATAGGCCACCAGGCGCCCGCCCCGGATCAGCCAGCTGCCGCCATCCCCGCGCCGGGCGAGGTAGCCGAAGAACCGGTCGCTGGGGATGCGCAGCAGGAAGAACAGCCCCAGCGCCACGGCCGCCACCAGCAGGATCGACCAGAGCGCCGCCTCCAGTTCCCCCCAGTCCACGGCCTGCGCACCGGTGAGCACGCCCAGCACGTCGCTGGCCGAGTCCGTCAGCGCCCCGGCGAAGGTGGCGGCCTGCTCGCCGATGTCGCGGGTGTATTCCGCGATCTCGCGCACCAGCGGGATTGGCGCCTCGGGCTCCGGCTCGGCCGCGCCCGCCTCCCCGGCGTGGGCGAGGAGTTGGTCGATCAGCGCCGTGCGGGCGGCCTCGTCCTGCAGAAGCTCGGCCAGGGTCCGGGCCGCCTCGCGCTCGCCCGGGCCGGCGGCGGGCGCGGGCGTTTCCTGCGCCTGTGCTGGGCCCAGCGGGGCCAGTATAAGGGCGACCAGCATGGCCAGGAGGCGGGCGATGGGGAACATCTGCATCCTTTCGCAAGCTTCCGGAGACTATAGTGGCGTCTCGGCGGGTGAAAACCCGCCCGGCCGGATGGGCGCCATGGGGCAGGCCGCACCGGCCGCAGGGAGAGGCTTCGCGCGGCGGTCAGCGCCGCGGCGGAGGGTCGTCGCCGTCGCCGATGGGCTCGGCCGGGATGGCATAGCGCCCGCCCAGCCAGCGTGCGAGGTCGACATCGGCGCAGCGGCGCGAACAGAAGGGGCGATAGCGCGGCTCGGTGGGGCGCTGGCAGACCGGGCAGCTCATGGCAGGAAACTCCGCAACGGGCGACGGTCGCGCCGGCGCTGCAGCTCGAAGTTGCCGAGCGGGGTCCAGCCTGCAAGCACGGTGCCTGCATCCTCGCGCCGGAAGGCCGCGCGCAGCGCCTGCTCGAGCGTGCCGCGGTCGCGCTTGGGCATGGGGGCGAAATCCACCACGATCTGCCCGCCCAGACCGCGCAGCCGCAGCTGCCGCGGCAGGTCGCGCGCGGCCGCCAGATTGGCCTTCAGCCCCGCGGCGGGTGTGCCGTCGGCGCCGGTGTTCACGTCCACCGCCACCAGCGCGCGGGTCGGCTCCACCGCCATGAACGCGCCGCGGTCGAGCGGCACCACCGCCGTCAGCAGCGAGTCGATCAGCTCCGCGATTCCGTGGTCCGCGAAGGCGCCTGGGCCATCGGCCCTCAGGTCGGCCTCCGGCCAATCCCGTTGCGCCGTGGCGTGCGGCCCCGGGGCGGGGTGCAGTAGGGCGGGCGGTCCCTTGGGCGTCAACCCCTCGGCCAGATGGCGCAGGGCGGCGATCTCGGCGGCCAGGTCCTCGAGTGCGGCGGTCTCGGCTGCACTGCGCAGGATCGCGCCCATGTCGGATGGTGCGCCCTCCAGCGCCGTTTCGGCGGTCGCCAGCAGGGCCGCCCGCGCGTCGGCATCGCGGATGCCCCGGGCGGCGTTGAGGCCCGGGGCACCGGGGGTGAGGATCACCAGCCGGCCCTTCAGCAACGGCCGCACGCCCAGCGGCAGCGCCTTGCCGGGCTCGGCCGCGCCCGCGACCTGGACCACCACGCCCTGCCCGGGCCGCAGGCCCTGGGTCTGTTTCAGGAACCCGCTCCGACCCTCCGGCAGGTCGACGAAGGCACCGCCCATCCCCTTCACCGGCCGGCCCATCCGGCCGCGCAGGATCGCTCCGGGGCCCGACGGGCCGTGGTCGAGCAGAAGCTCCTCCAGCCGCCCATCCACCACCCGGGCCGCGGCCTCGTGCCCCGCCCAGCTGCCCAGTGCCGATACCGCCCCCTTCATGGCTGCCCCCACACGGGATAGCCCGCCGCTCCCAGAAGCTGCGCAGTCTCCGCCAGAGGCAGGCCCACCACGGCCGAAAAACTGCCCGAAAGCCACGGGATGAACGCCCCCGCCGGCCCCTGGATGCCATAGCCCCCGGCCTTGCCGCGCCAGTCGCCGCTGGCGAGATAGGCGTTCACTTCGAGATCCGACAAACGCTTCATCTCCACCCGGCTGACCACATCGCGCAGCCAGATGCGCTGCGCCGTGCGCACCGCCACGGCCGTCACCACCCGATGCCGCCGCCCCGAGAGTGCCACGAGAAACGCCGCTGCCTCGGCCGCGTCCGCGGGCTTGCCGAGAATGCGCCGGCCCAGCGCCACGGTGGTATCGGCCGCCAGCACCACCTCGCCCGGCGCCACGGTCACCGCCTCGGCCTTTTGGCGCGCCATGCGCCGGCAATAGGGCCGGGGCAACTCGCCCGCGCCCGGCGTCTCGTCGATCTCGGGAGCCCGCACGGCATCCGGGACGACGCCGATCTGCGCCAGCAGGTCCCGCCTGCGCGGGCTGGCCGAGGCGAGGATCAATCGCATCACCCTGTCCTGCGGCTGAAGGGGAGGGGACTCGGCCCAACCGGCGCCCGGAGGGCAGGCGGGAGCCCGGCATCCGGGCGCCGCGGCCGTCCCCCGCGGCGCCTCACTTGAAGCGATAGTTGATCCGCCCCTTGGTCAGGTCGTAGGGCGTCATTTCAACCTGAACCCGGTCGCCAGCCAGAACCCGGATGCGGTTCTTCCGCATCTTGCCTGCCGTATGCGCAATGATCTCATGGCCGTTTTCGAGCTCGACCCTGAACGTCGCATTCGGCAGGAGCTCCTTCACGACGCCGGGGAATTCGAGCATCTCTTCCTTGGCCATGGTCGCTCCATCTCGTGCCAACCGGCACGGGCGCGCCGGTCTGGCGCGTAAATGGCCCCATGGGGCCTTCTTTTCAAGGCCTATATGCCGAGCAGGCAGCCCAGCGAGCCCACCGCAGTGTCGCGGCCCCCGGCTGAGCTGCCGGGCTGCGGCGTGGTCCCTCCATGGCCCTGTGGGTCTTCGCCGCCCATGCCTCAGGGCTTCTGCGCCGGCCCCACGCCCACCCCCAGCCGCCCGGGCTGGGCCTGCCAGTCACGCCAGTTCAGCACGCCCCCCGCCCGGCGCACCTCGGCGATGGCGCCCGGATCCACGTCCGCCACTGCCCAACCCGCTTCGTTCAAGGCACTTTCCGCCAGGATCCCCGTCTCAGGCCAGCCGCGGTCGGGCGGGCCATAGATCGCCGCGCGCCCGACATTCATGTCCACCGCCGGGCACCAGGGCGCCGCCCCCACGGTCGGCGCATGGACCACCGCGCACTGGTTCTCCAGCGCCCGCGCCATCGCCCCCACCCGGACCCGCGTGAAGCCCGCATGGGTCTCGGTGGCCGAGGGCACCAGCAGGATCTCCGCCCCCGCATCCACCAGCGCGCGCGCCAGCAGCGGAAATTCGGCGTCATAGCAGATCAGGACCCCCAGCGGCCCCAGCGCGGTGTCGAACACCTGCAGCGGCCCGCCGGGGCGTACGTCCCATTCCTCGGCCTCGAACCGGGTCATGATCTGCTTGTCCTGATGGCCCAGCACGCCGTCCGGGGAAAACAGCGTCGCCCGGTTCACCGGCCGTGGCCCGTCGAACACTGGCCCCGAGGCGCCGAGGATGTGCACCCCATGCGCCCGCGCCAAGCGATCGTGCAGCGCATCCACCGCCGCGCGATGCCCCGCCACCTCCACCAGCGACCCCTCCAGATCGGCCGCCACCTCGGCGCCGCCCAGCGAGGCGAGCTCCATCAGGCCGTATTCGGGAAAGACCAGAAGCTCGGCGCCCCGCCCCACGGCCTCGGCCACGCCCGCCTCCAGCTTGGCGGCATAGCTGCCCCAGTCGTCATGCCAGTCGATGGGCCAGGCGGCGGCGGCAATGCGCGGCATCAGAGATCCCTCATCCAGAACTGCAGCGGCTTGCGGGTTTCCTTAGCCTCCCCGAGGTCCTTCCAGGAGAACGCCGCCACCACCCCCTCCAGCGGCGCATAGCCCCGCTTGCGCCAGAAGCCGTCCAGCGGCGTGTACCCCGCGGGCCGCGCCGGGTGGTCCGCCGGCCGCACCACGGCGCAGAAGGCCGCATGCCGCCGTCCCAGCGCGCGGCCCTTCGCCTCGCGCAGGTCGAAGAACCGATGACCGATCCCGTGCCCGCGGTATTCGGGCAGCAGCACCGATTCGGCGCAGTACCAGATGTCCTCCAGTCGCAGCCCCGTCCCAGCGAAGGCCGCCGCGAAATCGCCCGCATGGTCCTCCAGCGGGGCCGCCGTGGCCGCCCCCACCAGCCGGGCCCCGTCGAAGGCCCCCACCACCAGCGCGTCGGAGCTGTCGCGATAGGGCTGCAGATAGCGTCGCTCGTAGGCAGCGTCGCCGTCATAGAGATAGGGAAAGGCGCGGAACACCGCGATGCGCAGCCGCGCGACATCGTCGAGGGCCGCGTCCAGCGCGGCGCCGGTCAGGGGGCGGACGTCCAGAGTCATGGCAGGGCAGATGGGGCCGGTGGACAGGCGCGACAACCCGGGCCTCAGCCCGAGACCTGCCGCACCCAGTCGCGCAGGTTGTAATAGGTGGTCACCCGGGCGATCCAGCCGTCGCGCAGGGTGAAGAAGGTCCCTCCCGGCAGGCTGTAGGTCTGCCCCCGCGCCTCGGGCAGGCCCGCGTCGGTTGCGAGATAACGGCCATGTACGGTGAACTCGGCCGCCGCCCGCGTGGCGTCCTCCGCGGTAAGGATCACGATGTCCACCAGCCGCTCGGCATAGCAGGTCGCCATGTGGGCGAGGAACTCGGCAAAGGCCGCCCGGCCGCGGCGGACGCCGCCCTCGTTGACGTGGTGTTCCACGTCGTCGGTCAGCAGCGCCAGCATGGCGTCGCGGTCCCCCGCGTTGAACGCCTCGAAATAGGCGGCGATGGTGACACGGGCTTGGTCGGTCATTCGGGGTCCTGTGTCTGTGGGGGGGCAAGCGGCAGCATGTGGGTGGGCGGGCCGAAGCGCTTGAGCATCCGCCCGCGGATCTGCTCGCGGGTCTCGCGATAGGCGGCAAGGCGGGCCTCGCGGGTTTCGCCCAGCCCGGCGGGGTCCATGATGGGCCAGTATTCGATGTCGATATGGGCGTGCCGGGTCAGCTCCAACGCGCGGCGCTGGCTTGCGGGGGTCAGCGCCACGATCAGGTCGAACTGCGCGAGGTCGTCGCCCCACTGCTCCATCTCGTCGAAGCTGCGGACGCGGTGGCGGTCCAGGATGACGCCGATCTCGCCGGTGACGGCGACGGTGAAGCCGTCGACCTCGCGGTCCGAGCGGACGCCGGCGGACTGCACATAGGCGCGCTGGCCGTAGAAGCGTTTCATCATGCCCTCGGCCATGGGCGAGCGGACCGAGTTGTGGTCGCAGCAGAACAGCACCGAGGACGGGAAGGGGTGCGGGCCGCCATTCTCCGACTCCCCCGCCGCGTCGCCGGGGGGCGCGGTCGGGGGAAGGTCATGCTCGGCCATCGCGTTCCCCTCAGCCGCCGTGGTGCAGCACGCAGATCAGGGTGAAGAGCCGACGCGCGGTGTCGATGTCGAGCTCGGCCTTGCCCTCCAGCCGCTCCAGCAGCAGCCGCGCGCCCTCGTTGTGGATGCCGCGGCGGGCCATGTCGATGGCCTCGATCTGCGCGGGCGGCATGGTCTTGACCGCGGAATAATAGGAGCCGCAGATCTGCCAGTAATCCTTGACCACCTGCCGGAAGGGGCCGAGCGAGAGGTGGAACGCGGCCACCGGCTCCTCGGCCTCGGTGGCGACCTCGATCACCAGCCGCCGCTCGCGGATGGCAAGAGCGAGACGATAGGGCCCCTCCGGCGCTGCCCGCCCGTCGCGGGGCGGCAAGGCGAAGGAGTTGTCCTCCAGCAGGTCGAACACGGCCACGCGCCGCTCCTGCTCGATCTCGGGCGTGGGCGGCGGCAGGGCGGAATCGTCGATCGCGATATGGCAGATGCGGGTCATGGCACTCGGGCTGGGGCAACCGGTCCCCCCTGATGCCCCAGCCCACGCCCCCGTGCAAGCAACCCCGCCGGAGACC
>SKMM01000110.1 GCA_007121055.1 Paracoccaceae bacterium
CCGCCCGTGGTCGGGGCGGGCGGGCCGCTGCTGACCCGGCCGGGCTGAGGCGGGAGGGTGGATTTTCGCCCGGCCCTCTGGTGGGACGCCCGCGGCGTGGACATATGCGGGGAGGGAACCAAGTAGGAGAGGAGACCCGCATGGCGCTGCTGGCGAAGGGCACCTGGGTGGTGCTGGTGGATGGCGAGAAGGCCCTGATCTGCGAGAACATCGGAACGACGCGGGCGCCGCGGCTGCGGCTGCACGCCAAGATGGCGCAGGAGCTGGAGCCCAACCGCGAGCTTGTCAGCGACCGTCCGGGCCGGATGCCGGACCCGGGCAGGAACCAGCGCTCGGCGATGGAGGAAACCGACGTCCATCGTCTGGCCAAGGAGCGGTTCGCCACCGAGGTGGCCGCGCGGGTCAACCGGCTGGCCGCGAAGACTGATCTGGGGCGCATGGTGATCGCTGCGCCGCCGCAGCTGCTGGCGGTGCTGCGCAGCGAGCTGAACGGGGAGCTGCGCGGCCGCGTCATGGCCGAGCTGCCCAAGACCCTGACCCAGCATTCCCTGTCCCAACTGGGCGCGAAGGTGGCCGATCTGGTCGATCCGCTCTAGCGGGGCGCCTAGGACGTCCGAAACCGAGGGCCTTTCGGATGCACTGGTGGAAGACTGTTGCGCGCAACGTGCCCCGCGCGCCATGGCCCGGGCGACCGGCCCGGGCCGCGCCCGACCATCTCGGGGGCTTGCGCGGCCCCACTGGGGCCACGGTCCCCCTCGATCGCCGGGAGGGCGCAGTGCGCCGGCACATGAAGCACTGCGGTCGGAGGGGCTGGGCTGGCATGAAGCACGCCGGCCTCGGCGTGCCGAGGCGCCCTCCGAGGGTCGGGCGCGTCCCTCCGTGCCTGGGTCCGGAGGAGGAGCCGTCTCAGTTCCCCCGCCGGATGCTGCCAGGTTTTCGTTTCAGCGGCCTCAGTGGCCGCCGCCGGAGCGGGTGAAGGCGGCCTGCTGGTCGGGGGTGGCCTCATGCTGGTGGCGGGCCTTCCACTCGTCATAGGGCATGCCGTAGACGATCTCGCGCGCGGTCTCGCGGTCCATGCTGAGGCCGCGGGCCTCGGCTTCCTCCTGGTACCAGCGGCTGAGGCAGTTGCGGCAGAAGCCCGTGAGGTTCATCATGTCGATGTTCTGCACGTCGGTGCGCGCGCGCAGGTGATCGAGCAGGCGGCGGAAGGCGGCGGCTTCGAGGGCTTCGCGGTGGTCGGTGGGATCGGTCATGGCGTCCTCCTGGTTTTCGATCAGCTTGCCCCGGGGGCGCGGGGGGTCAAGGGCGTGTCACGGGAATTTCGTGCCCGCCCCGGTTGCGGTTCGCGCGGGATGCGGCCCATAGTCGGAGCGATGCCCGACCCGGAGGATGCCGATGCGCCGACTGCGCTGTGTGAAGATCGTGGCCACGCTGGGCCCTGCCTCGAGCGATTACGCCATGATCCGGGCGCTGTTCGAGGCGGGCGCCGACGTGTTCCGCCTGAACATGAGCCACGGCACCCATGAGGAGCTGGCCGCGCGCCATGCGCTGGTGCGCAAGGTCGAGGCCGATCTGGGCAAGCCCGTCGCGATCCTGGCCGATCTGCAGGGGCCGAAGCTGCGGGTGGGGGCCTTTGCCTCGGGCGCTGTGGATCTGGAGGAGGGCGGTGCGTTCCGCCTCGACCTCGACCCGACGCCCGGCGACAGCCACCGGGTCTGCCTGCCACACAGGGAAATCTTCGCGGCGCTGAGCCCCGGCGCGTCGCTGTTGCTCAATGACGGCAAGATCCGGCTGAAGGTGACCGATTGCGGGCCCGACTTCGCCGAGACCGAGGTGCGGGTGGGCGGCACGCTGTCGGACCGCAAGGGGGTGAACGTGCCCGACGCGGTGCTGCCGGTCACCGCGCTGTCGGACAAGGACAAGGCCGATCTGGATTTCGCCTGCGAGCTGGGGGTGGACTGGCTGGCGCTGTCCTTCGTGCAGCGGGCGGGCGACGTGGACGAGGCGCGGGAGCGCGCGGCGGGGCGGGCGGCGATCCTGGCCAAGATCGAGAAGCCCGCGGCGGTGGAGTGTTTCGACGAGATCCTGGAGGCCGCCGACGGGATCATGATCGCCCGCGGCGATCTGGGGGTGGAACTGCCGGTGCAGGCGGTGCCGCCGATCCAGAAGCGCCTGATCCGGCGCAGCCGCGCGGCCGCCAAGCCGGTGATCGTGGCCACCCAGATGCTGGAGAGCATGATCACGAGCCCGATGCCCACGCGCGCCGAGGTCTCGGACGTCGCCACCGCGATCTACGAGGGCGCGGATGCGGTGATGCTGTCGGCGGAGTCGGCTGCCGGGAGTTACCCGGTCGAGGCGGTGGCGACCATGAACAACGTGGCCGTGGAGGTGGAGAACGACCCCACCTACCGCTCGATCATCGACGCCTCGCGCGCGGTGCCGCACCGGTCGGTGGCCGACGGGATCGTGGCGGCGGCGCGGGAGATCGCGGAGACCTCGGATATCCGCGCGATCTGCTGCTACACCGAGTCCGGCCACACCGTGCGGCTGGTGGCGCGCGAGCGGCCCGCCGTGCCGATCATCGCGCTGACCTCGGTGGAGGCGGTGGCGCGGCGGCTGTGCCTGTCCTGGGGCTGCCACACGCTGGTCACCGACGGGCCGATGACGTCCTTCACCACGGCCGTGCTGAGTGCCGTGCGTGCGGCGCGGCGGGACGGGTTCGCGGCGGAGGCCGACCAGATCGTGGTCACCGCGGGGCTGCCGTTCAACGTCCCGGGCTCCACCAACATCCTGCGGGTGGCGCCCTGTGACGAGGCGCTGATCCTGCGCGCGGACCCCGAGTCTGCCTGACGGGCTTGCGTCCCGCGCCCCGGGGCGGTAAGGCCACGCGCTCAATCCCCGCGCGGCCGGCCCCTGTGGCATGCCGAGTCGCGCGCAGCACGGCAAAGGAGACCGAAATGCCCAAGATGAAGACCAAGGCGAGCGCCAAGAAGCGCTTCAAGGTCACCGCCACCGGCAAGGTGCTGGCGGCCCAGGCC
>SKMM01000266.1 GCA_007121055.1 Paracoccaceae bacterium
CCAGCGCCGCCGCGGCATCGGCCGACACCTGCAGCGGCGGGCCCGGATTGTCCCGCTCGCGCCGGAACAGCGCGGCGCCCACCTCGCGCCCGGTGTCGGGGTTCGTCAGTCGCACGCGGATCGGGTCGCGCACGTCCGGGTGCGCGGCCCAGACCCCGCCCAGCGACGGCCGCCCGTCCCACAGCCCCCGCGCGGTCAGCTCGAACACCTCGGGCGCCTCGACCTCGTCCATGGCCGGCACCGCAGACGCATCCGCCAGCCCCGGCGCAGCTCCGCCGCCCCGGCCCAGCATCTCGGCACAGCCCCCCAGCAGCAACGCCGCGCCGAGCCCCAGCCACAGGCCAGCGACGCCGGAAATCCGACCCCCCGCACCGCCCGGGCGCCCCAGGCTGCCATCCCGCTGGTCCGCCATGCCTGCCCCCGTGGTTGTCCGGCCGGTTTCTCCGCCGCGCTCCGCCCCACTGCCCCGCCGCACACGCACGGGGCGAGCGAAACCCTACCGCGCACCGCCCGGCTTGGAAAGTCCGGCCGCAGCGCCGCGGCCCCGCGCTCACGACACCGTGCCGCCCTCAGCCGGTGGGCCGACGCATCTCGAACACGCTCTCGACACTGGTGTAGTCCATGTAGCCCAGCCGCGCGAGCGGGCGGAACCGGGTCACGTCGAACCGCCCGTCCACCAGGCAGTCGTCCCGCAGATGCACGCCCACCACCTCGCCCAGAACCAGGAAATTCGCCGCGCCCCGCAGGGTGACGATCTCGGTCAGCCGGCACTCCAGGCTCGCCGGCGCATCGGCCACGCGCGCACAGGGGATCGTCTCGCACTCGACCCGCGCGACCTCGGCCAGCGCGAACTCGTCCACCTCCCGCGGCCAGGGCCCGGAGGAGCGGTTCATCGCCTCCCGCGCGTCATGGCCCACGATGTTGACGCAGAACACGCCGGTGTCGCGGATATTGGCCACGCTGTCCTTGGTCCCCTCCCGGTCCGGCTTGGCCGAGGTCGAGGCGAACATCACCTGCGGCGGCACGTAGGCCACGGCGTTGAAGAAGGAATAGGGCGCCAGATTGTCCGCCCCGTCCGCCCCGCGGGTAGAGATCCACCCGATGGGCCGCGGCGCCACCACGGCGTTGAACGGGTTGTGCGGCAGGCCGTGGCCATCCTCCGGGCGATAGAACATCGGCAGGTCTCCCTCGGTTTGCCCCCGCTGTAACGCCATGCTACCGGCCGCGCCAGCACCCCCCGCCCCGCGCCCCGGGCCGCGCGGCAGGTGCCCGACGGCGACGGCGCGACACAGGGCCCGGAGGACAGCAGGTGGACCTGACCGAGGAAGGGCCCGACGACACGCCCGAGGTCGAGGCGCTCTACGACCTGTGCTTCGCCCCGGGGCGCGAGGCGCTCTCCTCCTACCGCCTGCGCCGCGGCGTGCCCCCCGTGGCCCCGCTCTGCCTGATCCTGCGCGAGGACGGCGTCCTCGCCGCCGCCATCCGCCACTGGCCGGTGCGCGTGGCCGGCGCGCCCGCCCTCCTGCTCGGCCCCGTGGCCGTCCACCCCACCCGGCAGGGCGAGGGGCTGGGCGGCTGGCTCATCATCGAAAGCCTCGACCGCGCGCGCGCCCTGGGCTGGCCCCGCGTCCTGCTGGTCGGCGACGCGCCCTACTACGCCCGCTTCGGCTTCACCCAACTCCGGGACGTCGAGATGCCCCCCCCCACCAACCCCGCCCGCATCCTCGGCCTCCCCCTCGCCCCGGGCGCCTGGGACGGCCTCACCGGCCCCGTGACCCCCGCCGCATGACCCGCCCGACGCCTTGCGCACCCTCACCCATCCGCGCATACCGGTCCGGACAGCGATCCGAGGGGCCGCCATGCACCGCAGCATCTCCTCCGCGGCCGGCACTGCAGGGCAGCGCCCCGCTCGGGCAGATGCCCGCCACCCCCGGCCCCGGGTGCCCCACCATGGCTGACGCACCCCTGCCCGTGGCCGAACCCTGGTACCGGGTCGAGCGGCTCGACGCCCGCCTCACCCGGATCACCGAGCCCCATGTCCACCCGATCTTCTCGGCCAACATCCATCTGGTGACCGGGCGCGACGCCGACCTGCTCATCGACAGCGGCATGGGCGTGGCGCCGCTGCGCCCCCTCGTCGACCGGCTGCGCCCCGACCCGGCGCGGCCACTGATCTGCCTGACCACCCACGCCCATGTCGACCACATGGGCGCCGCGCATGAATTCGACATCCGCCTCGTCCACCCGCTGGAGGCCGAAGACCTCGCCGACCCCGCCCCTTGGACCCTGCAGGCCAGCAGCGTGCCCCGCGCCTTCGTCGCGGCCTTCGCGCAGGCGGGCTGCTCCGCCCTCCGCCCGCTCCTGATCGACGCGCTGCCCGCGCCCGGCTGGGACCCCGCGGCCTGGCGCCTGCGCGGCGCCGACCCCACCGGAACTGTCGAGGACGGCGCGACCCTCGACCTGGGCGACGCGCGGTTCGAGGTGCTGCACCTGCCCGGCCATTCCCGGGGCCAGGTCGGGCTGTGGGAGCCCGCCACGGGCCTGCTGTTTGCCGCCGACGCCGCCTATGACGGCCCGCTGATCGCCGATGGCCCGGGCATGGACCGTGCCACCTTTTCCCGAACGCTGCACCGCCTGCGCGCGCTGCCCGTCACCCGCGTCCACGGCGGCCACGACCCCGATTTCGACCGCGCCCGCCTGCACACCGTCATCGACGCCCACCTCGCCCTGTGGGATCAATGACCCATGCAAAAGGGGCGCGCCGTCCACACGGCGCGCCCCCCCAGGCCCGAAGGGCCGATCGCGAAAACCTCAGGCCGGGATGGCGGCGCGGGCGCGGGTCACGATCTCGCCGAAGGCGGCGGGTTCGTGCACGGCCAGATCGGCCAGAACCTTGCGGTCCACCTCGATGCCGGCCAGCGCCAGCCCGTGGATGAAGCGCGAGTAGGTCAGCGCGGGGTCGATCTCGCGCACCGCGGCGTTGATCCGCTGGATCCACAGGGCGCGGAAGTTGCGCTTGCG
>SKMM01000066.1 GCA_007121055.1 Paracoccaceae bacterium
ACGCCGTCGCGCATGGGCCGGATCGCCTCGATCGAGCCGGGGGTGCGGCCGAGCATCAGCTTGGCGTCCTCGCCCACGGCCAGCACCTGCTTCTTGCCGTCCTTGACGTGGTAGGCCACGACCGAGGGTTCGTTGAGGATGATCCCGCGGCCCTTGACGTAGACGAGCGTGTTCGCGGTGCCGAGGTCGATCGCCATGTCGGACGAGAAGAGACCCGAGAAGAACATGCAGGCACCTTGGGGTTTGGAGTGGTCGGACGCCGGCGGCGACGCGGAGTGGGGAGGTTGAGTGGCCTCGGTGGCGCGCGCCCTTATGGCGCGCGCGACGCGGGGCGTAAAGGGGCGGCCCGGCAAGTTCGACGGCATGAGCGGAAAGCGGTCGGCCAGGAGGCGGCAGGGGGGGCTGCCCCTGCGACGGACCGTGGGCAGGGGCGGCGGTGGGTCTGTGAAGGACGCTCCGGCCCGCTCTGCAGGATGGCGGACGCAGGACGCGGGGGGCGCCCGCGCGCTGGACCCGGTCTGGTGGGCAGAGCGTTGCAGAAGCCAGCGTTGGAGGCTTCCGGGGGGCACCACAGGGAGGCGGGGCCCGGGCGGTGGCGGGTCGGGGCGCTGGGGCGAGGTGCCCCGGGGCGTGTGATCGGAGATCGGCGCGCGGTGCGACCCCGGGACTCAGGCGGTGGCGGCCTGGCGCGCGGCGAGGCGGCGCAGGGCGGAGACGAGCTCCTGCCAGGCGGTGGCGAGGTAGGAGCGGGGCACCATGATCTCGAACCAGCCGCCGCGGCGCAGGATCAGTGCCGGCACATGGCCCAGCAGCGTGCGCAGGGCGGTGCCCTCGGGGCAGGCGGCGGGGCGCAGGTCGACCGGCACGAGCCGCGCCAGCAGCTCGGGCGCGGGGGCGCCCGAGAGCCGGATACCGGCCCAGCCGTCGGTGAGGTCGGTCACCGCGGCCTCGGACAGGCCGGGCGGCGGGGTGCCGATGAGGAAGGCGGTCTCGCGTCCGGCCCAGAGGATCCGGGTGTCGGCGACCTCGAGCGACCGCCCGGGCTCGGGGAAGCCGAGGCCGCGGGCCTTGAGGGCGGCGTCGGCCGCGGCGGTGCGGCCGGGCCAGGGCTGGATCGCCGCCACCGGGCCGAGGTCGAACAGGTCGAGGGTGCAGCCGGCGGTCTCGATGGGCTCGGGCGCGGGCAGGCCGCCGCCGGGGCCGGGGTGTGCGATGAGTTCAGCCATGGGGTCGCCCTCCGTCGCGGTGGGGACCCGCCGGCGGGCGGCGGGCCGCTGGGGTGTCGATGGGGGTGAGCCGGCGCGGGCGGACGCAGGGGCCGCCGGCGAAGTCGCGCCGGGTGCGGGGGACGGATATCGGGCGGCCCTCTGGAGGGGAAATGGAGCACCGCAGGCGGGTCTCCGCGAGGAGGCAGGTGGGCGTCGCGCCGCTCGCGGGGCGCGGGCGGGAGACAGGGCGGGCCGTGGGGAAGGGCTGGGGAATGGGATCAATCACGCATCCGGCCTCCGTCGGGGTCGTGGAAGACCGGGGGGCAGACCTCGACCGGGACTTCGATGTGGTTGAGGCGGTCGACGAGGCGGACGCGGTCGCCGTGGCGGGCGCGGCCGTCCTCGAGGAACCCCAGCCCGATCCAGCCATGGGTGCGCGAGGGGCCGGCCGAGGTGACGTAGCCGCGGGAATGGGGGCGGGTGAGCGGCGTGCCGTCGTCGAAGAGATGGGCGCCGGCGGTGATCCTGCGGCCCGGCAGGAGCGGGCGCAGGCCGACGAGTTGCTGGCGCTCGGGACCGCTGAGACCGGGGCGCATCGCCGCCTCGCGGCCGATGCAGTCCTTCCTGTCGCTGACCATGCGCCCAAGCCCGAGGTCGAAGGCGGTGGTGCGGCCGTGCAGCTCGGCGTGGGTGAGGAAGCCCTTCTCGATGCGCAGGACGTTCAGCGCCTCCATGCCGTAGGCGCCGCCGCCGAGGGATTCGGCGCGCGCCACGAGGTCGCGGAAAAGCGCGGGGCCGTAGCGGGCGGGCACGGCGATCTCGTAGCCATGCTCGCCCGAGAAGGAGATGCGGAACAGCCGTGCGGGCGCGCCCATGAGGGTGATCCCGGCGCAGGCCATGAACGGAAACTCGCCCAGCGGCGCGTCCAGGAGGCCGTCGAGGAGGCGGCGCGCGCGGGGCCCGGCGATGGCGAATTGCGCCCAGCGGTCGGTGACCGAGATGAAGCGGGTGCGCAGGCGCGGCAGGTGGGCCTGCTGCACGAACTCGAGGTGGCGCATGACATGACCCGCGGCGGCGGTCGTGGTGGTCATGAGCCAGCGGTCCTCGGACAGCCGCGCGGTGGTGCCGTCGTCCATGACATGGCCGTCCTCGCGCAGCATCAGGCCATAGCGGACGCGGCCGGATTTGAGCGTGGAGAAGAGGTTGGCATAGACGAAATCGAGGAATTCGCCGGTGTCGGGGCCCTGGAACTCGATCTTGCCCAGCGTGGAGACATCGGTGACGCCGACGGCATTGCGGACGTAGCCCACCTCGCGGGCGCAGGCCGCCTCCCATCCCTCCTCGCCCGGGGCGGGGAAATAGCTGGGGCGGTACCAGAGCCCGGATTCCACCATGGGGGCGAAGCGGGCGCGGATGGCCGCGTCGGCGGGGGTGAAGCGTTGCGGCGCGAAGCCCTTGCCGCGCGCGCCCGCGCCCATGGCGGCGATGGAGACGGGCTGCACCGGCGGGCGAAAGGTGGTGGTGCCGGTGTCGGGAATCGACCGCCCGGTGGCGTCGGCGAGCAGCGCAAGCGCCGTGACGTTGGAGCTGCGGCCCTGGTCGGGGGCCATGCCTTGCGTGGTGTAGCGCTTCATGTGCTCGACCGAGGAGAAACCCTCCTGCGCGGCGAGGCGGATGTCCTTGGTGGTAACGTCATTGGCAAGGTCGACCCAGGCGCGCCCCCTGGCGCCGACGTCCCAGAAGGCGGTCTGGCCGGGGGCGGCGTCGGAGGCCTGCGGCAGGGGGAAGTCGGGGGCGTCCTCGACCAGCG
>SKMM01000203.1 GCA_007121055.1 Paracoccaceae bacterium
CGCCCGGCGCCCGGTCGGCGCGCAGGCCCCGCTGGCCCCGTCACCCCGCAAACGGGTCCTCCGGATACCCCACCCCGGTCAGATAGAGTCCCTGCGGCGGCGCCACCGGCCCGCAGGCCGCCCGGTTCCGTGCCGCCAGCGCCTCGGCCACCCGCTCTGGCGCCCAGGCCCCAGCGCCGACCCGCTCCAGCGTCCCCACGATGGAGCGCACTTGGTTGTGCAGGAAACTCCGCGCCCGCAGATGGAACCGCAGCTCCACCCCGCCGGGCACCGCCACCTCCTCCACCGCCAGCGCATCCAGCGTCTTGACCGGCGAGGCCGCCTGGCACAGCGACGCCCGGAAGGTGGTGAAATCATGCCGCCCCACCAGATGCGCCGCCGCCGCCCGCACCGCCGCGACGTCCAGCCCATGGCGCATCTGCCACGCGCGCCCCGCCTCCAGCGCCAGCGGCGCCCGGCGGGCCACCAGCCGGTAGGTGTATCGCCGCTCCACCGCCGAGAACCGCGCGTGCCAGTCCTCTGCCACCCGCGCCGCCGCCAGCACCGCCACCGGTGCAGGCCGCAGATGCGCGTTCAGCGCCTCCGACAGCCGGAACGTATCCCAATCCCGCGCCAGGTCGCACATCGCCACCTGCCCGGTGGCGTGCACCCCCGTGTCCGTCCGCCCGGCCGCCGCAATCCCCGGCGCGTCGGCCTCCAGCTGGCGCAGCGCCGCCTCCACCGCCCCCTGCACCGAGGGCAACGCCGACTGCCGCTGCCAGCCGCAGAACGGGCCCCCATCATATTCGATCAACAGCGCATAGCGAGGCATGCGCGCCGGTACCCCGCCCGCCCGGGACTGACAAGCCACGCCGCACCACGGGCCCCCCTTATAACCCGCCGCCACAGCGCCTATCCTCAGGCGCAACGAGGATACGGGGGATCAGCGGTGGTATTCGGCCGGATCGCGGACGGCGTCGCCTGGGGCGTGGACACGGTGTCCTCCACGGTGACCGAGACCCTGTTCGAACCCGTGGTACGGCTCGGTGTCACCGGCCTGTCGCGCGCGGGCAAGACCGTCTTCATCACCTCGCTGGTCGCCAACCTCATGGACCGCGGCCGCATGCCGCAGCTGGGCGCCGCCGCCGCGGGCACCATCCAAGCCGCCTGGCTTCAGCCGCAGCCCGACGTCACCCTGCCGCGCTTCGACTACGAAGCCCACCTCGCCGCCCTCTCCGGCCCTGAGCCCCGCTGGCCCGAGAGCACCCGCGCCATCTCCGAGCTGCGCCTGTCCCTGCGCGTCCAGCCCTCAGGCCTGATGGCGATGATGAGCGGCCCGCGCACGCTGCACCTCGACATCGTCGACTACCCCGGCGAGTGGCTCCTCGACCTCGCCCTCCTGGGCAAGAGCTACGCGCAGTGGTCGCGCGAAACGCTTGCCCGCCTCGACCCCCGGCCCGAGGCTGCCAAGTACCTCGCCGCCGCGCACACCACCGACGCGGGCACAGCCCATGACGAGGCCACCGCCCGCGCCCTCGCGCAGGCCTTCACCGGCTACCTCGAGGCCGCCCGCGCCGCCGGCTGGTCCGACTGCACCCCGGGGCGGTTCCTGCTGCCCGGCGACCTCGCCGGCGCGCCGGTGCTCACCTTCGCGCCGCTCCCCGAGCCCGAGCGCAGCAAGGCCGGGATCTGGCGCGCGAGCCTCTGGCGCGAGATGGAAAAGCGCTTCGAGGGCTACAAGCGCGCCGTCGTGCGCCCCTTCTTCCAGGACCATTTCGCCCGCATCGACCGGCAGGTGGTGCTGGCGGACCTGCTGGGTGCCATCCACGCGGGCCCCCGCGCGGTCGAGGACATGCGCCGCACGCTCGCGGAAATCCTCGGCGCCTTCCGCCCCGGCCGCAACGCCTTCCTCACCCGGCTGTGGTCCGGCAAGCGGGTGGAGCGCATCCTCTTTGCCGCCACCAAGGCCGACCACCTGCACCACTCCCAGCACCCGCGCCTAGGCGCCATCATGGCGGCCATGCTGCGCGAAGCGAGCGACCGCGCCAAGTTCGCCGGCGCCCGGACCGAGGCGATGTCCATCGCCAGCCTGCGCACGACGGTCGAGGAAACCCGCACCCACTGGGGCCGCCCGGTGGACTGCGTGCGCGGCCGCCTCGCCGCCACCGGCCGGCAGACCGCCTTCCACGCGGGCGAGTTGCCCGAAGACCCCGCGGCCATCCTTGCCCCCGCCCGTGACGGCGCCACAAGCTGGCTCGACGCCGACTACGGCAAGATGGAGTTCGCCCCCGCTCCCCTCACCCTGCGCCCCGGCGAGGGGCCGCCCCACATCCGCCTCGACCGCGCCGCCGAATTCCTGATCGGCGACCGCCTCCTGCGCGGCTGAGCCGCCCGGAAACCTCGAAACAGCGGAGCCCGAACACCCCCGACCCGCACAGCGCCCGAGCAGCACCTCATCCACCACAGCCAGCCCCCCCAACCGCGGGGCGCCCCCCCTTCCGAAGATCACCGCACCCCACCCAGTATCTCCACCCCGCGACACAGCCACCCGACCACAGCCCGATCCCCCAGCACCGGAATTCCGCCCCCGACCCCGATCGCCCGAAAGGACGCCCCCATGGCCCGCAGACCCGGCCCCATGATCTTCGACGCCGAGGAGGACGGCGCGCCCACCGGCCCGGCCGACGCGCCGCCCATCCTCGACGCCCCCGACACGCCCGCGGGCGCGGCGATGCAGGCGGCCATGCGGATCGGGGCGCGCCGCATGTCGCCGCTCTCTCGGCTGGCGCTCTCGGCGGCCGGGGCGCTCCTGCTCATGGCCATCGGCCTTGCGGCTTGGGACTGGGTGACCGGGCTGCTGACACGCGTGCCCTTCCTCGGGCTGATCGCCACGCTGCTGGCCGGGGTACTGGCGGTGGCCCTCCTTGCCATCGCGGCGCGCGAGGCCATGGCGATCCGCCGCCTGCGCCGGCTCGACGTGCTGCGGCAGGGGGCCGAGGCCGCGCTCGCCGCGGGCGACGCGGCCGAGGCC
>SKMM01000061.1 GCA_007121055.1 Paracoccaceae bacterium
GGACGGGCCGCCCGACGCCTCGGACCCGGGCCAGAGCCTTGGCCGGCGACGGCGGCCCGCACCGAAACGCGCCCGCCTGAAAACCGGCCTGCGCCCGCGGGGGCCGAAGCCGCATCCGGGACCCGGCGGCGGCAAACCCCCGCCCGGGCGCTCCTGATCGCTCCGCCGGGCCGCCCCGCAGGACTGCGCCAGCCCATTGCGCGGCCCTCACTGTTCCACAGGGCCCTCTGGCCATTCCCGTGGGGCTGGCCTATGTCACGGCCGCAGTGAACAGGTGCAGGCAGGGACCGAAACGCGATGGCAAAGATCACCTATGTCGAACATGGCGGCACCGAACATGTGGTGGATGTCGCCGATGGGCTGACCGTGATGGAGGGCGCCCGGGACAACGGCATTCCGGGGATCGAGGCCGATTGCGGCGGTGCCTGCGCCTGTTCCACCTGCCATGTCTATGTGGACCCCGCCTGGGTCGACAAGCTGCCGCCCAAGGAGGCGATGGAAGAGGACATGCTCGACTTCGCCTACGAACCCGATCCGGCGCGCTCGCGGCTGACCTGCCAGCTCAAGGTCTCGCCCGCGCTGGAGGGGCTGAAGGTGTTCATGCCCGAAAAGCAGATCTGAGCGCGAGGGTCTTGGGGGCGGTCTGTCCGCGGGTAAGCACATTGCGCCTCGGGTAGCGTGCCCAGCCCCAAGGCGGGTGCCGGGCGCGTCCGGCCACCGAGACTCCGTGGGACGGCGTCGGAAGCCGCATCCCATGTGCAAGTCTTGCGTGACCGGCCCCCGCGTCCCGCCAGTGCTTGTGTCCCCAGGGGTGCTGGGTCTATGTGGGGGCTGCATCACAGCGGCGGGAGGGGCCCCGATGATCGACAAGATCCCGACAACCGACTCAGGGGTGTTCCAGGACCGCCTGTTGTCGCTGGGCCTTGCCCGGGTCTCCGAGGCCGCGGCGCTGGCTGCTGCCAAGCTCGTGGGCCGGGGCGACGAGAAGGCCGCCGACCAGGCCGCCGTGGACGCCATGCGCCGGCAGCTCAACCTGCTCGACATCGACGGCGTGGTCGTGATCGGCGAGGGCGAGCGGGATGAAGCCCCCATGCTCTACATCGGCGAGAAGGTCGGCACCGGCGAGGGGCCCGCGGTGGACATCGCGCTCGACCCGCTGGAGGGCACGACGCTGACCGCCAAGGACATGCCCAACGCGCTCGCCGTCATCGCCATGGCGCCGCGCGGCAGCATGCTGCACGCGCCGGACGTCTACATGGACAAGCTCGCCATCGGCCCTGGCTACCCCGCCGATGTCGTCAGCCTGGAAATGCCGCCGGCCGAACGGGTGCGCGCGCTGGCCGCCGCCCGCGGCTGCGCGGTCCCTGACATCACCGTCTGTGTGCTGGAGCGCCCCCGGCACGAGGAGCTGATTGCCGAGCTGCGCTCCACGGGCGCCGCGATCCGGCTGATCACCGACGGCGACGTGGCGGGCGTGATCCACTGCGCCGAGGCGCAGCGCACCGGCATCGACATGTACATGGGCTCGGGCGGCGCGCCCGAGGGCGTTCTCGCGGCGGCGGCGCTGCGCTGCATGGGCGGGCAGATGTGGGGTCGGCTGATGTTCCGCAACGACGACGAGATCGGCCGGGCGAAGCGCGCCGGGATCACCGACCTCGACCGCATCTATGCCCGCGACGAGATGGTGACCACCGACGTGATCTTCGCCGCGACCGGGGTCACCGACGGCTCGATCCTGAACGGGGTCCAGCGCGAGCCCGGCTGGCTGACCACCGACACGGTGCTGATGCGCTCGCGCACCGGCTCGGTGCGCCGGATCAGCTATCGCACCCCGGACAAGTGACGGTGCTGGACGGCCCCCGCGCCTTCCTCGGGGTGGAGCGGTCGGCCACCGGCCGGCGGTGGGTTGGGCCGGACGAAGCCCTCGATCGCGCGGCCGAACGGCTGGTGCAGGTGGCAGGCCTGCCGCGGCCTGTGGCACAGGTTCTGGCCGCCCGCGGCGTGTCGGCCGAGAACGCGCCGGCCTTCCTCGCCCCGCGGCTGCGCGACAGCCTGCCCGACCCGCGGTCGCTGCGCGACATGGAAGCCGCCGCCGAACGCCTGTGCTGCGCCGTGGCGCGGAGCGAGCGCATCGCCATCTTCGCCGATTACGACGTGGACGGCGGCGCCTCGGCCGCGCTGCTGATCGACTGGCTGCGCCGCCTCGGCCTTGGCGCGACGCTCTACGTCCCTGACCGCATCGACGAAGGCTACGGCCCCAACCCGGCGGCCATGGCGCAGCTGGCCGGGGAACACGACCTTATCCTCTGCGTCGATTGCGGCACGCTGGCCCATGACGCGCTGGCGGCGGCCGGGCCGGCGGATGTGGTCGTGCTGGACCACCACCTGGGCGGCGACACGCTGCCGCCTGCGCTGGCCGTCGTGAACCCCAACCGCGCGGACGAGGACGGCAGTCTCGGCCATCTCTGCGCCGCCGCAGTGGTGTTCCTGCTGCTGGTCGAGGCGAACCGGCAGCTGCGCCGGCAGGGCGGCGATGGGCCGGACCTGATGGCCGCGCTCGACCTCGTGGCGTTGGCGACGGTGGCGGATGTGGCGCCGCTGGTGGGGGTGAACCGGGCGCTGGTGCGCCAGGGGCTGGCGGTGATGGCGCGGCGGGCGCGGCCCGGGCTGGTAGCGCTGGCGGATGCGGCCCGGCTGCAGGGCCCGGTGACGGCGCAGACGTTGGGCTTCATCCTCGGCCCCCGAATCAATGCTGGCGGCCGGATCGGGCGGGCCGACCTCGGGGCCCGCCTGCTTGCGAGTGCCGATCCCGCCGAGGCCGCCGGTCTTGCCGCCAGGCTCGAGGAACTTAACACCGAACGCCGCGCCGTGGAGGCCGGCGTGCGCGCCGCAGCCCTTGCGCAGGCCGAGGCCCGCGGAACCGACGGCCCGCTCGTCTGGGCCGCGGGCGACGGCTGGCACCCCGGCGTCGTCGGCATCGTCGCCGCCCGGCTCAAGGAGGCCACCGA
>SKMM01000418.1 GCA_007121055.1 Paracoccaceae bacterium
AGCGGCACCCGCGCGGCGGTGCGCTCGGTCATGGCGGCGCTGGGCGATCCGGTGGCCGATGGCGACCTGCTGGACCTCGGGACGCTGGAGGCGGCCGAGGCGCTGGCCGAGGGCCGCATCGATGCGGCCATCTTCGTGGCCCCGGTCGACGCGCCCTATCTGGTCGACCTGCTGCCGGACCCGGAGCTGGAGCTTGCCCGGCTGCGCGACCTTGCGGCGATCGCCGCGCGGCTCGATTTCGTCGAGGTGGTGGAGATCCCCGCGGCGGGCATCGACTACATGCGCCGTCTGCCGCCCGAGACCGTGCTGCTGCCCGCCATGGTGGGACGGCTGGTGGCGACCGAGGGTCTGCATCCTGCGCTGGTGGACCGGCTGGTGGCCGCGGCCCGGCGCATCCATGGCCGTCCCGATCTGGTCACGCCGGAGGGGCGGTTTCCGTCGTCCGAGGGTCTGGGCTCCACGCTGAACGCCAAGGCCGCCCAGCTTCTGCGCGACGGGGCGGGGCCGCTGGACGGTACGCTGCCGTTCTGGGCGGTGGCGCAGATCAACCGCGTGCTGGTGCTGCTGCTGCCGGTGCTGTTCCTGCTGGTGCCGCTGATGCGGGCGTTGCCGGCGCTCTATGCCTGGGGGATGAACGCGCGGATCTGGCGCCACTATGACGAGGTGATGGCCATCGACACCGCCGGCGAATCGGAGACCGACCCCGAGGTGATCGAGGCGCTGCTGGCGCGGCTTTCGGATCTCGACGCTGCGGTCCGCCACATCCGGGTCGCGCGGCGGTTCCGCCACAAGGCCTACGGGCTGCGCATGCACATCGACCTCGTGCGGGCCCGCCTGCTGGCGCGGCTGCCTGACGCCCAAACGGCGGGCGACCGCCCGCGCGCTGCCCCGCAGGCCCGTCCCGCCGGCTGAGCGCGGTCCCCTACTCGGCCGCCAGCGGGAGGCTGCCGTCCTCGGTCCCCAGCGTAGCGATCTCGGCCACAACGCCGGCGAGGGCGCGCTGAACCCGGGCAAAGCCGGGCAGCGGCGCAACCCGGGCCTCGTCCATGTAGAGCGCGCGGTCGATCTCCACCTGCACCACGTGGACGCCCTGGGCGGGGCGGCCGTAGGTCTCGGCCACATAGGCCCCGGCGAAGGGGGTGTTGCGCACCACGCGCAGGCCTGTGGCCGCAAAGGCGGCCTCGACCCGCGCGGTGATTTCGGGCGCGGCCGAGGCGCCGAAGCGGTCGCCCAGCACGACCTGCGGGCGCGCGCCGCCCCCGCGCAACCCGGTCTCGATGGCGTCATGGGGCATGGAGTGGCAGTCGATCAGGACCACCTGGCCGAAGCGGGCGCGGGTGGCCTCCAGCATCCCGCTCAGATGGGCGTGGTAGGGGCGCCAGGCCGCGTCGATCCGCGCCTCGGCCTCGGCCAGCGTCAGCTTGCCGCTGTAGATCGCGCGTCCCCCGGCGACCACCCGGGGCACAACACCCAGCCCCGCGCTGATGCGCGGTGTCAGGGTCACGCGCCCCAACCCCTCGATCAGCGCGGGGTCAAGCTCGCCGGGGTGGCGGTTGAGGTCGATCCAGGCCCGCGGCAACCGCGCCGACAGAAGGGCCGCGCCGCAATCGGGCGCCGAGGCGAAGAGCCGGTCCACGAAGGCGTCCTCGGAGGACCGCAGCGCCAGCGGGTCCAGCGCCGTGCGCATCAGGAATTCCGGACGATAGTCCCGACCGCTGTGGGGCGAGGCGAAGATCACGCAGGACCGTTCGGCGGCCGGGCGCAGCAGGTCGTAGACGGGCGGGTGGTGCATCCGGCCTCCTTTTCAAACCATGGTATAGCGCGATCCCCCGCGCCGCCAGCACCAAGCGCCCGTCACGACGCCATGGCCGGCGCCCAAAGCCCTTGAAGCCGGTCTGCAAGCGCTGTAAGGGCTCTGCGATCCGGTGCAAGCCTGCGGGCGGGCATCCCGGGCGCGTAGCTCAGCGGTAGAGCACTACGTTGACATCGTAGGGGTCACTGGTTCGATCCCAGTCGTGCCCACCATTCACCGCTTCGGGGTCGATCCCCGGGGCAAGGCCACCACCGGCGCCAGCGCGCCGAGACCGAAGACGAAGGAGAGACCCATGAAGGTCCGCAATTCGATCCGGTCCCTCAAGCAGCGCCACCGCGATTGCCGCGTGGTGCGCCGCAAGGGCCGTGTCTATGTGATCAACAAGACCCAGCGCAAATTCAAGGCGCGCCAGGGCTGAGGCCCGGCCCGTTTCGAATCGTCGCGAGGTTTCCGGGGGCTGCCGCATTGCGGTGCCCCCCTTGGTTTGGGCGGCGCGGGGATCGCCGCCTTCAGGGGCATCGAGACCCTTCGGCGGCGGCGACCCGGCGGTGGGTCTCGCCCAGCCACCCCGCCACCGCCGGGGCGCGTTCACCGGTCGGGCGCCGGCGCGCTTTTCCACAGCTTTCGCGTGCAAGCCGCTTTACAGACCGCCTCCCATGGCCCACGATATCTTGTATGGGGCAGAGACGGGCACCGCCGCCCCTTGCCATCCACCCAAGCCCTTGGGGGTCTCGGCCCCAGGGCCGAGCAGCGCGAGGCAGGGCCATGTCGCTTTCCGAACCGACCTTCCACAGCGAGGACATCCACCCCATCGACATCGTCGAGACCCTGGCCGAGCACCATGACTGGGAGTTCGACCGACTGGGCGATGACCAGATCGCCATGGCGGTGGAGGGGCAGTGGCGCACCTATTCCCTGACGCTGGCCTGGTCGGCGGGCGACGAGATGCTGCGGCTGATCGCGACCTTCGAGCTGGAGCCTCCGGCGGAGCGCTTGCCTGCGCTGTACGAGACGCTGAACCGCACCAATGATCGGGTCTGGGCGGGGGGCTTCACCTACTGGGCCGAGCAGCGGCTGATGGTGTGGCGGCACGGGCTTCTGCTCAGCGGCGGGCAGGTGGCCGCGCCGGAGCAGATCGACCGGATGGTCTCGGCCGCTGTGGACACCGCCGAGCGCTATTACCCGGCCTTCCAGCTGGTGTGCTGGTCCGACCGCAGCCCGGAGGAGGCGCTTCGGGTGGCCATTGCCGAGGCCTATGGCCGCGCCTGAGCGCAGGCGATAGGCTGGCCGGGGCGGAGGTGCCGCCGGGGAGAGGGAATGGATTTCGACGATATCGCGCGCCGCGGGCTGGTGATTCTGGGCTGCGGCAAGATGGGCTCGGCGCTGCTGGAGGGGTGGCTGGCGGGCGGACTTGATCCGCGTTCGGTCTGCGTGGTGGAGCCCAAACCATCGGACTGGCTGGCAGCGCAGGGGGTTGGGCTTAACGAAGCGCTGCCGGAAGGTGCGGCGGTGGTTCTGCTGGCGGTCAAGCCGCAGATGATGGGGGAAGCTCTGCCGCAAGTCCGAGGGGCGGTCGGGAAGGGCACGCTGGTGATCTCTATCGCCGCGGGCACGCCGCTTGCGGCGTTCGAGGCGGCGTTCGGTGCGGCCACGCCCATCGTGCGGGCCATGCCCAACACGCCCGCTGCGGTGGGCCGGGGCATGAGCGCGCTGGTGGGCAACGCCGCGGCCGGGCCGGCCGATCTGGATCTGGCCGAGGCGCTGATGTCGGCGGTCGGGGCCACCGTCCGGCTCGAAGACGAGGACCAGATCAACGCGGTCACCGCGCTGTCGGGCGGCGGGCCGGCCTATGTGTTCCATCTGATCGAGGCGATGGCCGCGGCCGGGGTCGCGCAGGGTCTCGCGCCCGACCTGTCCATGAAGCTCGCCCGGGCGACGGTCTGCGGCGCGGGGGAACTGGCGCATCGCTCCGAGGACAGCGCCGAACAGCTGCGCATCAACGTCACAAGCCCCGGCGGCACCACGGCCGCGGCCCTTGCCCATCTGATGGACGGAGACACCGGCCTGCTGCCTCTGGTGGAGCGCGCCGTCGCCGCCGCCACCGCCCGGGCGCGGGAGCTTGCGGGATGAGCGAAATCAGCTTCGACGACTTCCTCAAGGTCGATGTGCGGGTGGGCCGGATCACCCGGGCCGAGCCCTTTCCCGAGGCGCGCAAACCCGCCTACAAGCTCTGGATCGATTTCGGCCCCGAACTCGGGGAAAAGCGCAGCTCGGCGCAAATCACGACGCTCTATACCTGCGAAGAACTTGTGGGGCGCGAGGTACTGGCCGTGGTGAACTTCCCGCCGCGGCAGATCGGCCCGATGCGGTCCGAGGTGCTGGTGCTGGGCCTGCCCGACGGGCAGGGCAATGTCGTGCTGGTGGAGCCCGAGCGCGAGGTCCCGATCGGCGGGCGGCTGCATTGAGCCCCAGGCTGCTGATCACCCGCCCGCTTCCCGACCGGGTGGTGGCCGCGGCCCGCGCGGCGGGGTTCGACGTGGCGCTGCGGGAGGTCACCTCTCCCCTGACCCGCGCCGAACTGGCCGACAGCCTGCGGGCGCATGACGCGGTCCTGCCCACGCTGGGGGATGCCTATGACGCGGCCCTGTTCGCCGCGGTGCCGCAGCCGCGGGCGCGGATCCTTGCGAATTTCGGGGTGGGGTACAATCACATCGACGTTGCCGCGGCGCGGGCGGCGGGGCTGGTGGTCACCAACACCCCCGGCGCCGTCACCGACGCCACCGCCGACATCGCGCTGACCCTGATGCTGATGAGCGCGCGCCGCGCCGCCGAGGGGGAGCGACTGGTGCGCGCGGGCCGCTGGGAGGGCTGGCATCCGACCCAGATGCTGGGGATGCACCTGACGGGCAAGACGCTGGGCATCGTGGGCATGGGCCGAATCGGACGGGCCATCGCGCGGCGCGCGCAGGCGGGGTTCGGGATGCGGGTGCTGTATGTGAACCGCTCGGACGTGCCCGACCCCGGCGTGCCGGCCGAGCGGGTGGCGGATCTCGCGACGCTGATGGGGGCGGTGGATGTGGTGGCGGTGGCGGTGCCCGGGGGGGCGGCCACGCGGCATCTGATCGACGCGGCTGCGCTGGGCGCGATGCAGCCCCATGCACATCTGGTGAACATCTCGCGCGGCGACGTGATCGACGAGGCGGCGCTGATCGCCGCGCTGGAGGCGGGGCGGATCGGGGGTGCGGGCCTCGACGTGTACGAGCACGAGCCGCATGTTCCCGAGAGGCTGCGCGCGTTCGACAATGTGGTGCTGCTGCCGCATCTGGGCACAGCCGCACTGGAGGTGCGCGAGGCGATGGGGATGATGGCGGTGGACAATCTGCGTGCCTTCTTTGCCGGTGAGCCGCCGCCCAACACAGTGTGACGTTGGGTCGTTGGCATCGGCCGTTGACCGGTGCGGATGCCCGGCACAGGATGGCAACGGCTTCCCCGACCGGAGATCCCCGATGCGTGCTCGCCTTGCCTTCAGTGTCCTCGCAGCCCTTGGCCTTGTTCTCCCGGCGGGGGCGGACGAGCAGCCCGAGACCCTTCTGCTGGGCGCGGAACTGTTCGTGCAGCACTGTGCGTCCTGCCACGGGGGCTCCGCCACCGGCGATGGGCCGCTGGCGCCGCTTCTGACCGTCCCGGTGCCGGATCTGACGGGGCTGTCGGCGCGCAACGACGGTGTCTTTCCGATGCTGGAGGTGGTGCACACCATCGACGGTCGGGTCGGGCGTCAGGCCCATGGCGGGCCGATGCCGATCTGGGGTGTGGTGTTCAACGAGCCGCCGCAATTCGGGCTCGACGACCAGGGGGCGCTGCTGGAGGCGCGCGGCCGCATCATGGCGCTGACGCTCTGGCTGGAGTCGATCCAGCCCTGAGCCCGCTCAGCGGGCCGGTGCCCGGGCGCGCTGCACGGCGAGGATGCCGGCCATCACCACCGCCACGCCCACCACGTCCCAGGGGCCCACCGCCTCGCCCAGCACCAGCGCGGCCACGGCCACGCCGAAGAACGGGTTGAGGAAATGAAAGGTGGCCGCGCGCACCGCGCCGATCCGGTCCACCAGCTTGAACCAGACCCAGGTGGCCAGCAGCCCCGGCACCAGCAGGGTGTAGACGAAAGCCGCCACCAGCTCCCAGCTCCAGCGCACCTCGGGGGTCTCCAGCAGCAGCGCAGCGGGCGCCAGCGCGGCCGAGCCCACCAGCATCTGCAGCCCTACGATCATCAGGATGTTGCCGCCCGACGAGGCATTGCGCAGCGCCAGCGTCGCGAAGGCCAGCGCCAGCGCGCCGACCACGCAGAGCGCGAGGCCGAACGGGTCCACCTCGCCCCCGCCCATGCGTCCGCCCATGATCAGCACCACCCCCGCAAAGCCGACCGCCAGGCCCAGGATCCCCAGCCAGGGCAGGCGCTGGCCCAGCAGGCCCCAGCCCGCCACCGCCACCAGCAGGGGCAGACTCGAGGCGATGATCGCGGCCAGCGACGCCTCGATGGTCTGCATCGCCACGAAATTGAGGCCCAGATAGAGCGCGTTCTGGCTGATGCCGAACAGAACCGTGGCGCGCCACTGCCCCGGCGTCAGTCGCCAGCGTTGCCCCATCGCCGCGGCGATGGCGATCGCGATCAGCCCCGACATCAGGAAGCGCACCGACAGCGCCATCAGTGGCGGGGCATCGGCCACGATGATCCGCGCCGAGGAGAAGGCCGAGGACCACATCAGCGCGAAGGCCACGCCCATCACGATCGCGCGCAGGTCCATTGTCGCTGCCTACCCCGTCCTCATCGCTGCTGATCTACCCGCCGGCGCGGCACCTGCGGGTGGTCGCCCCCCTGCGGCCGACCCTCCGGCGCATTGCCGAACTGGCGCGGCCCCGGTGAGGTGCTGTTGTGGTCTCCGTTGGGGGCGAGCGCAAGGCTCCGGGCGAGTCCCAACCTTGCCGGGCTGGCGGCGCCACGAAAAAGGGCCGCCCCGTCGGGCGACCCGGGCCGTGCAGCCGGACGCGACGGATCAGTCGTTCACGCTGTCCTTGAGCGCCTTGGCGATGGTGACCTTGACCGCCTTGTCGGCGGGCTTCTGGAGCTGCTCGCCGGTGGCGGGGTTGCGCACGGTGCGCTCGGGGCGCGCGCGGCAGAACACCTTGCCGATGCCGGGCACGGTCACTGCGCCGCCGCCGGCCACTTCGCGCGTCACGATCGCAGCGAGCCCGTCGAGCGCCGCCGCCGCCGTCTTCTTGTCGGCGTCCATTTCGGCGGCCAGCTGGGCCACGAGTTCGGTCTTGGTCATCGGTTTGGACATGCTGTGTCTCTCTCCTGAAATGATCTGCCTGCGGGTGCCGTTGCGGTCTGTCCCGGTGGTCCTGCCCCCCCCGGCGCCGGCGGCCATCCCGGAGGCACGATGTGGCGCATCTAGCCCGCTCGCGACGCGGTGCACAATCGTCTTGGTGGCAAGGAGAGCCGTTTTTCACCCAGAATCGGGCCTTCAGGGCACAGTCACGCGGTTTGCACTGCATCAGGGACCGGCCACCCGGCCCCAGCGTCAGCTTGGAGGTCAGCCCAGTCCGGGCAGATCCGCGATCAGCCGGTCGAGGTCGCCGCGCCGGGCCTCCAGCAAAGCGGGCACCTCCTCGCGCTCGATGGCGAACAGGTTCACCCCGTCGATGATCATGTTGAAGAAGCGCGGCTCGGGGCTGCGTTCCGAGATCTGCCAGATCACGTCCAGCCGCTCGCGCCCGCCGGCGCGGCGCGACATCTGTGCCACAGAGGCGACCGAGAACACCGTGCCCGAGCGGCTGATGCCGGTGACGCGGATCTCGCCGCCGTCATAGCCGCCGAACAGCGCCCGGCCGTAGCGGCGCGCAAGGTACCCGCGATAGGCGACGGTGAAGCGGTTCAGCTGCGCGGGACTCGCCTGTCGGGCCACCGGGCCCAGCACGCTGCGGGCGATTACCGGCATGTCGGCGAAGCGGTCGAGCACGCCTTCGAACTGCCCCACCATCTGCGCCACGCTGCCGCCCGAGTTGACGATCCGAGTCAGTTCCGCCGCCAGCCGGTCCACCAGCGTGCGCGCCTGCGCCTCGGTGACCGCCGCGGCCGGCCCCGCCCAAAGCGTGGCGAGACCCGCGGCGCTGGCCGCGAGGAACCGGCGCCGGGGCATTTCAACGGGGAGCGGGGCAGGGCGGGTCATGGCATTCCTCTCCGGTCTGCGGTCGGGCGGTGTCAGTCGACATAGGGGTCGAACGGATCGAAGACGTCATCGGCCAGGGCGGCCTCTCCGTCGAGCCTGAATCGCCGGGTCTGCAGGTAAAGAAGCCGCGTGCGGGCATAGCTGTCCGGGCTGGCGGTGATCAGCGCGTCGATGGCCTCGGCGTAGGTCGCACGCTCGCCCAGATTGGCGATGCCCCGCGTGGTGGCGCGCGCGAGGATCAGCCGGTTGCGGGTGCTGACCGGGCGCAGCGCGTTGAACGGATCGAACAGCAGGTCGACGATGAGGCCCGCGGTGTCGCGCTCGGTCGAGGGGCCCAGCAGGGGCAGTTCCTGATAGGCGCCCTCGCGCACGCCCCAGACATGCAGCGTCTCGCCAAAATCGGTGCGCCGGCCCTCGACGCCCAGCGGTGTGGCGATGTCGAACAGACCGCCGATGCCGAAGGTGGTGTTGACCATGAAGCGCAGCGCGTTCCCGATGGCGTCGCCCGGGCGGCCCTGCAGCACGCTGTTGAGCGTGTCCGACGGGCCGCCCGCGTTGTTGGCGAAATTCGCGGCCGCCACCGTCAGGGGCGCGGGCAGGCTGGGGCCCGTGCCACTGCCGGCGATGACCCGATCGAGCCTCTGGTTGAACGCATGTGCTTCGCGGTTCTGCGCCTCCTGCGGGTCCCAGACGTCCACCCCCGGCGGGGCCGGCGAGCACGCCGCCAGGGCCGCCAACCCCAGGACGGCGGACAACAGGCGCAGGGCGGACGGGCGAGGCATCGCGGTCTCCGGGGGGGCTTTGGGCTGCGGACGGGCCGGGGCGGCGCCCGGATCAGCCCGAGGGGGCCTGCGTCGCGACGGAGGCGGCGGGGCCAAGGTCGGCGGGGCTTGGGTCGGGCACGAAGCCCGGCCCGCGGGTGCGCGCCCAGAGAGGAACATCGGTAGCGGTGATGCGCCGGTTGGTCACCCCCGGTTGGGCGGCAAAGCTCTGCCCCAGGGCCCTCGGCCAGGGCGAGCGCGACAGCCCCTCGAGCCCCGGCACGCTGCGCAGGGCCGCCCCCGCGCGGATCGCACAGAAGCCCGGCCGCGCCGGCGGCTTGGCCTCCACCAGCGCGATCAGCGCGTCGGCGTCCTCGCGCTGCAGGGGCAGGGTGCGGGCGATCACGTCATGGGTCGCGCGGGCATGGAAGCCCAGATAGATCTGTTCCACCTCGGGGGTGATGCCGAAGATCACGTCGTTGCGCCGCGCCAGCTCCGGCAGCTCGAAATTGCCGGCCGGATCGTAGATCACCCGCTCGCTGCCGGCGATGAGAAGGGCTGCATGGTCGCCCATGCCGGCGTGCACGTTCTTGACCGTCAGCAGCGTGACCGAGGCCGGCCCGTCATGGGCGCTGCGCGCCGCAGGCGGCACCGCGTCGGGCGCGGCCGCGCGCGTGCCCCCGTCGCAGCCCGCCAGCCCGACGAAGACCAGGATAACCGCCGCCAGTCGCCACGGCGACCGGGGCTCAGGCATTCAGGAGTGCCAGGAAGATCAGCAGGGCGATGCAGATGACCGCCGTCCAGACCGCGAATTTCAGAAAGCCCCCGAAGGTGCGTTCCTGTTCGCTGATGTCCATTTCGCCATGCTTGTGCTTGGCCATATTCTGCGCTCCTGCAACTGGAGAAGAGGTTCACCCAGCCTAGCACCGTGGGCCCGAGGCTGTCACGGGGGATGCGCTCCCTTCCGCGCGCATGATCCCCGGGAACGCCTCGCTGGGCGGCGCCGGACAGCCCGGTCTGGTCATTCCGGCGATCCCCGCCTACGCTTAGGCCCTGATGTTTGCGAGGACATGAGATGGGGTCGCCCGAACCGGGAACCGTGGTCCATGTGCTGCTGATCTACGCCGGGGCACTCCTGTGCGGGATGGTGGGCGACTGGATCAACCTGCCGCTGCCCTGGATGATCGGGGCGCTGGTGTTTTCCACCACGCTGAGGCTGGCCGAGTTGCCGGTGCAGGTGCCGCAGGTGACGCGGCCCATCGGGCAGGTGCTGATCGCGGCGACGGTGGGGCTGTACTTCACCCCGGAGGCGGTCACCGCGGTGAGCCTGCTGCTGGTGCCCATGGTGGGAGCGGCGGTCCTGACGGTGCTGGCGGGCTTTGCCGTGGCGCAGGTGATGGTGCAGATGTCGCGGGTGAACTGGCTGCAGGCGGTGCTGGCCTCGGTGCCCATGGGGCCGGTGGAGGCGGCCAACCTGGCGCGGCGCAACGGGCTGGAGCCGACGCCGGTGATCTTCTCCCAGACGCTGCGGATCGTTGCGCTGGTGCTGATCATCCCGCCGCTTCTGGTGGCGCTGGACGGGTCGGTGCAGGATCCGCAGAGCGTGCTGCGGACCGAGGCCTGGACGGCGGGCGGGGCGATGCTGCTCGTTCTGTGCGCGGTTGTCGGCGCGCTGCTGGCGCGCAAGCTGCGCATCTCCAACCCGTATTTCGTGGGGGCGCTGGCCGGCGCGGCGGGGGCTGCGGCCATAAGCATGCCGGTGACGGCGCTGCCCTATCCGCTCCTCGTGGCGGCGCAGACCTTCCTGGGGGTCTGGCTGGGATCGGTCTTCGACCGTCCCTTCCTGCGCGGATCGGCGGGGTTCCTGCGCGCGGCGGTGGCCTGCACGGCGCTGATGATCCTGCTGTGCGCGTTTCTGGGGCTGGCCTTCGCCTGGGCGACCGGGATCCCGTGGTACGTCATGATCCTCGCCACCGCGCCGGGCAGCGTCACCGAAATGGCACTGACGGCGAAGATCCTGCAGGACGGGGTGGCGCTGGTGACCGCCTTCCATCTGGTGCGGATCTTCCTGATCCTGCCGCTTGCGCCGGTGATCGTGCGCCTGGCCGCGCGCTTCGGCTGACCAGGCAACACTTGCGGGCCCCGGGGGCCGAGGGCCCGTGCCTTCAGCCCAGCGCGGCCGCCCGCACGTCGTCGTCGATGAAGGGCACGTATTGCGCGAAGTTCTCGGCGAACATGCCCACCAGCCGGGCGGCCTGCGCATCATAGGCCTCCGGGTCGGCCCAGGTGCTGCGGGGGTCCAGCAGCCGTGCCTCCACCCCCGGCACGGCCACGGGCACGTCGAAGCCGAAATGCGGGTCCTTGCGGAACCGCCCCTCGGCCAGCGAGCCGTCCAGCGCGGCCGCGATCAGCGCCCGCGTCGCCTTGATCGGCATCCGCCGCCCGGTGCCGAAGGCCCCTCCGG
>SKMM01000221.1 GCA_007121055.1 Paracoccaceae bacterium
CCCGGCAGGCTGGCCAGCGCGCGGGCCCGCCAGGTGGCCGCGCAGACCGGCGGCGGCGGCAGGTCGCTGCCCCCCGCGTCATAGCCGGGAAAGCAGAAGGCCATGGGCACGATCGCCACCCGGTCGCGGTTGTAGAAGGCGGCCTCGTCCAGCCCCAGCCAGGCGCGCAGCCGCTGCCCGGAGGGGTCGTGGAACGGCACGCCGGCCGCGTGCGCCCGCATCCCAGGGGCCTGGCTCGCGATCAGAACCCGGGCGCCGGGGCGGAACCAGACCACAGGGCGCGGCACATGGGCAGTGGCCGTGGCGGCGAAGCGCGCGGCGCAGAGCTGGCAGGCAGCGATCTCCGCGCGCAGGGTGGCCGCCTGGGGGCCATTGCCCGTGGCATGGTCCGCGGCCTGTCCCGTGCCGGGGCTGGCGCGGGGGTGCTGAAACGACGATGGATCGGGGTGCAACCTCATCGCCCCCGACTTACCGCCCCGTCGCGCCGAGACAAGAGGCGTCGCCGGGGGCCGCACCGGCGCTGGACGGAACGACACCACGACCCCGGACCAAGACTGCAGCCCAGGATGCGGTGCGGGCTCGGGACTGCCCACCGGGCGACAGGCCTTTTGGACCCGCGGACGGCCCGAGGGGCGTTATGTACGACAATACATATGCAAATAAAGTGTTGTTTGAGGCTCCACCCTCTGCCTTACTGGTCCGCGGAGGAGAGGGAGGAGACCAGAATGAACCGTATTCCCGGACAGAAGCCCGAACGCGGGCTGATCGAGCTTTACAATGACGACCCCGACCGCGCAGACCGTCTGGTGTTCGGCCGCGTGGCCGGGCCCGACCGGCGCGGCTTCCTGCGCGGCGCGGGACTTGCCTCGATGGGGGCGGTGCTGGGCACCACGATCCCGTTCAGCGCCAACATGCCCGCCGGGCTGATCCCCGCGGCACTTGCCGAGACGGTGAACGAATTCGCCTTCGAGTCCAAGCACGCCGACATGATCGTGCACAATGATCGCCCCGTGAACATCGAGGCGGCGGCGCATCTGCTGGACGATGACGTGACGCCCGCGGACAAGCACTTCATCCGCAACAACGGGCACATGCCCTACCCCATCGACCGGGGCGAGTGGCGGCTGACGGTGGATGGCGAGGTCAACGACCCGCTGGAGCTGTCCTACAGCGACCTGATGAACGACTTCGAGCATGTCACGTTGAAGCTGCAGCTCGAGTGCGGCGGCAACGGGCGGGCGGGGTTCAACCCGCTGCCGCGGGGCAACCCCTGGACCATCGGCGCCATCGGCAACGCCGAATGGACCGGGGTGCGGCTGTCGGACATCCTGCGGCGCGCGGGGCTGCAGCCCTCGGCGGTCTACACGGGCCATTTCAGCTATGACCAGCACCTGTCGGGGGATCCCGACCGGCAGGCGATCTCGCGCGGGGGGCCAATCGACAAGATGATGGACCCGCACACCATCGTCGCGGTGCAGATGAACGGCGGCGACATCCCCATCGAGCACGGCTATCCGGTACGGATCGTGGCGCCTGGCTGGGCGGGCTCGGTTAGCCAGAAGTGGCTGACGCGGATCTGGGTGCGGGACCGCGAGCATGACGGGCCGGGGATGACCGGCCTCAGCTACCGGATGCCGCGCCACCCGGTTGCGCCGGGCACCGAGGTCGCGCATGAGGACATGATGGTGATGGGTTCGATGATCGTGAAATCGGCAATCACCGACCCGGTGGCGGGCCATGAGGTGCGCGCGGGCGTGCCCTTCGAGGTGCGCGGTCAGGCCTGGGCGGGGGACGACCATGTCACCGCCATGGAGACCTCCATCGACTTCGGCGCGACCTGGCAGGCCGCCAGCGTCGAGGCACCGCCCAACCGCTATGCCTGGCAGCGTTGGCGGGCTTCCATCACCGTGCCGGCCACCGGCTATTACGAGGTCTGGGCGCGCGCCACCGACAACAGGGGCCGCAGCCAGCCCATGGTGGTGCCGGGCTGGAACCCGCGCGGGTACCTCAACAACGCCTGCCACCGCATCTTCGTGACGGCGACCTGAGGGGGTGGCGCATCGCATGACCCATCGCTTCATCATCGGGGGGGCGGCTGCGGCCGCCCTCACCCTTCTCGCCGTCGCGGCGGTGCCGCAGGCGGCGCTGGACACCGACGATCCGTGGTACCCGCTGCCCGATGGCGAGGGCGTGATGGAGGTGTATTACGCCTGCAACGCCTGCCATTCGCTGCGTACGGTGACGAATGTGCGGTATTCGCGCGCGGTGTGGGACGATCTTCTGGACTGGATGGTCGAGGAACAGGGCATGCCCGAGTTCCGCGACGACGAGGAACGGCAGATGGTGCTCGACTACCTTGCCACCCATCTCGCGCCCGAGGACGGGCCGGCGGGGGGCCAGCCGGCACTGGCGGCCCCGAGTTCTCCCTGGAATTGACCACCCCCGGGGTGGCCCGGCCGCTCGCCTGCCTCACCTCGGTCCCTGCCGCCGCCTCGAAACCGGAGCCCGGGCCCGCGCGCAGCCCGGGCGGCGGGCGGGGGCGTTTTTCCCCTCGCCACCCCCGCAGCCCTTTGCTAAGACGACGCCGATTTCCGCGGTGGTCCCCTGGGGCGGCCGCGGGTGGCTTTGGCGGGTGTGGCGGAACTGGCAGACGCACCAGATTTAGGTTCTGGCGCCGCAAGGCGTGGGGGTTCAAGTCCCTCCACCCGCACCAGGGGCCGCAGCACTCTGATGACAAGGGACGAACAGGCATGCAGGTCACCGAGACCCTCAACGACGGCCTCCGCCGCGGCTACACCATCACCGTCACCGCGGCCGAACTGGAGGCCAAGGTGGACGAGAAGATCCGCGAAGCCGCCCCCGAGGTGGAGATGAAGGGCTTCCGCAAGGGCAAGGTGCCCTTCGCGCTGCTCAAGCGGCAGTTCGGCCCCCGGATCATGGGCGAGGCCATGCAGGAATCGGTCGACAGCGCGATGCGCGAGCATTTCGAGGCCACCGGCGACCGCCC
>SKMM01000041.1 GCA_007121055.1 Paracoccaceae bacterium
CGCAGGCGGTGCCGGAGGGCGAGGGGCTGTCGCGCTCGCGGCTGGCGCGGCTGATCGCCGAGGGGCGCGTGGCGCGGGGGGCGGAGGTGCTGCGCACCGCATCGGCCCGGGTGGCACCGGGGGACGTTCTGGTGGTGGAGGTCCCCGAGGCCGCGGCGCCGGAGACCGCGCCCGAGGCGATCGCGCTGCGGGTGGTGCATGAGGACGCCGCCCTGATCGTGGTGGACAAGCCCGCGGGGATGGTGGTGCACCCGGCCGCCGGCAATCCGGGCGGGACGCTGGTGAACGCGCTGCTGGCGCATTGCGCCGGCAGCCTGTCGGGGATCGGCGGGGTACAGCGGCCGGGGATCGTGCACCGGCTCGACAAGGACACCTCCGGGCTGATCGTGGCGGCCAAGACCGACCGCGCGCACCAGGCGCTGGCCGAGCAGTTCGCCGCGCGCAGCGTGCGGCGGCGCTATCTGGCGATCTGCCACGGCGTGCCGGACCCGGCCTCGGCCCGGCTGCGCGGGGTGGCGGGGGTGACCTGGGAGGGGGAGGTGCTGGTGATCCGGGCGGCCCTCGGCCGGCACCGCACCGACCGGCAGCGGCAGGCGGTCACCGACACCGGCCGGCCGGCGGTGACCCGGGTGCGAGTGCTGGAGGCGCAGGCGGCGACCGCGCTGGTGGAGTGCCGGCTGGAGACCGGACGGACCCACCAGATCCGCGTGCACATGGCCCATGTGGGCCACGGGCTCGTGGGCGATCCGGTCTATGGCGGGCGCAGGCCCCTGCCCGCGCGGGCGCCCGGCGCGGCCGCGGCGGCGGTCTTTCCCCGCCAGGCGCTGCACGCCGCCACGCTGGGCTTCCGGCACCCCGAGACGGGCGCGGAGATGGATTTCGAGGCCCCGCCGCCCGCGGACTTCCAGGCCCTTCTGGCGGCCCTGCGCAGCTAACCCGCCGGGCGGACACCGATTTTGAATTCGATGTGAAAAGGGTGAAATACACTGGCCGGAACCGCGCGGCCGGTTCATCATTTGATAACAGATGCCGCGCACCGTCGCCCGATTGACGGCCCGCGCCGGTCAGATCATGGTCGCCCGCCACGGGGCCAGTGTCGATTGCAGGAGGTGCGCCCGATGTCCGATTACGCCAAGCTGCCAGCCCCCTCTCCGGAACAGGGGCTGAACCGCTATCTGCAGGAGATCCGGCGCTTTCCCATGCTGGAGCCCGAGCAGGAGTACATGCTGGCCAAGCGCTGGGTGGACCATCAGGACACCGAAGCCGCACATCAACTCGTGACCTCGCACCTGCGGCTCGCCGCCAAGATTGCCATGGGCTACCGCGGCTACGGGCTGCCGCAGGCCGAGGTGATCTCGGAGGCCAATGTGGGCCTGATGCAGGCGGTCAAGAGGTTCGACCCCGAAAAGGGCTTTCGGCTTGCGACCTATGCAATGTGGTGGATCCGCGCCTCGATCCAGGAATACATCCTGCGGTCGTGGAGCCTCGTGAAACTCGGCACCACCAGCGCCCAGAAGAAGCTGTTCTTCAACCTCCGCAAGGCCAAGTCCCGCATCGGCGCGCTGGAGGAAGGCGACATGCGCCCCGAGAACGTGGCGCGCATCGCCCAGGATCTCGGCGTGACCGAAGCCGAGGTCATCGCCATGAACCGCCGGATGGCGGGCTCGGACGCGTCGCTGAACGCCACGGTGGGGTCCGAGGGTGACAGCGTCACCTCCTGGCAGGACTGGCTGGAGGATGAGGACGCCGACCAGGCCGGCCAGTACGCCGAGCGTGACGAGCTGGAGACCCGGCGGGCCCTGCTGGTGGCCGCCATGGAGGTGCTCAACGACCGCGAGAAGGACATCCTGACGCAACGGCGTCTGGTGGACGACCCGGTGACGCTGGAGGAGCTGTCGGGCCGCTACGAGGTGAGCCGCGAGCGCATCCGCCAGATCGAGGTCCGCGCCTTCGAGAAGCTGCAGGCCCGGATGCGCGAGATGGCCCGCGAGAAGGGGCTGACCATCCCGGCGTGACTATCGGCCCGGTGCGGGCTGCCTGGCCGCATCGGGCGACACTTCCCGTGAAGCATTGAAAACGGCGCCCGGCGATGACCGGGCGGAGTTTTCCCTCGGCCCCGTTCTGCTGGAACATCGCCGGGTATAGGCGTGAGATGGCCGGAAATCAGCCCGCGGGGCTGGAGGAAACGCCGACCTGCGCCGGGCGCAGCAGCTGGTCGTGCATCCGGAAACCCACCGCCATGACCTGGATAATCTGGCCCGCGGAAAAGTTGGGGACGGGCGCTTCGAACATCGCCTGGTGCAGGTGGGGGTCGAAGGCGTCGCCCGGTTCGGGGACGATGCGCTCGACACCGTGGCGCTGCAGCACGTTGACGAGCTCCCGCAGGGTCAGGTCGATCCCCTCGTAGAACCCCGCAGCGTTGGTGCGCCCATCCTCGCCCGCGGCCTCCAGCGCGCGGCTGAGGTGGTCATAGACCGGCAGCATGTCGCGCGCGAGCTTGGCGCCACCGTACATCAGCCCCTCGCGGCGGTCCCGCTCGGCGCGCTTGCGGGAGTTCTCCGCGTCGGCCAGCGCGCGCATCATGCGGTCGCGCAGCTCGTCGCGTTCGGCGCGCAGGGCGGCCAGCTCGGCCTCGAGTTCGGACAGCGGGCCGTCCTGCCCAGCCTCGGGGGCCTCGGCCTGATCCTCGGCCAGGCCCTGGGTCTCGTCCTCTGGGTTGGGCGTGCCCGCCCGTGCCGCCGGGTCGGGGTAGGCGTGCTGCTTGTGCGCTTCTGCCATGGGTGTCCTCTGCCAAGCCAAACGTCACCTCAGCTGCGTTCGCCCAGCAGGCGCCCGACAAGCTGGGCTGTGTAATCCACGATGGGGACGATCCGGCCATAGTTCAGGCGCGTCGGGCCGATCACCCCCACGGCGCCGATCACCCGGCGCTCGGCGTTCATATAAGGAGAGACGACGAGAGAGGAACCCGTCAGCGAAAAAAGCTTGTTCTCGGAGCCGATGA
>SKMM01000345.1 GCA_007121055.1 Paracoccaceae bacterium
GAGATTGGCAGTAGCACGCGAGGCATTATTGACTTTTCGGAGTCTGCCTTTCTGTCGATCGGTTTCGGAGATGGATTGTTTGCGGTGCCTGATGATATACGCTTTCTCTCCTTCGACACGACGGTAATACCCCTGCCGGCGACGGGCTGGCTTCTTTTGAGCGGTTTGGGCTCGCTGGTTGCGCTGCGGCGCCGTCGTCCTGCGGCCTGACCATTTCTGCGCGGCGAACACCACCCGCCAGCTCCGTGTTTAATTGGTGACCATGCCCCGTCCGGAACGCTCCGTCCGTACGGGGTGGCATGGGCGTGGTCGGCTGACGGCGTCAGCCGCGATCGCGACAGGGTGCGCGGCGTCGAGGCAGCTGCGCAAGGCAGAACGGGGGGCGCACCGTCTGGCACGTTTGAGCCCGCTTCTGGAGGCTAGGTGACAGCTCGTGGCGACGCAGCGGGGGGCGGTCGTGGCGCTGGACCGGGCGCGGGGGCCGGTGCGGCTGAGCGGTGGGGTTTCCTTTGGCGGGCCGGGCGCCTATAGGGCCGCCGCGGGCGCAGGCGCCGCGCAGACCAGCCCGGAGGGACCCCAATGCTCGGCAGCGCCAACCTCAACCTGATGATCCGCGCCGCGCGCAAGGCCGGCCGCGGGCTCGTCAAGGATTTCCGCGAGGTCGAGAACCTGCAGGTCACCGCAAAGGGCGCGGGGGATTTCGTCAGCCGCGCCGACATCGCCGCCGAAAAGACCTTGCGCGACGAGCTGATGGGCGCCCGCCCCACCTATGGCTGGCTGGGCGAGGAGACCGGCGAGACCCCCGGCCAGGACCCCACCCGGCGCTGGATCGTCGACCCGCTGGACGGGACCACCAACTTCCTGCACGGGCTGCCGCACTGGGCCATCTCCATCGCGCTGGAGCACAAGGGCGAGGTGGTGGCGGGCGTGATCTACGACCCCGCCAAGGACGAGCTGTTCTGGGCCGAGAAGGGCGTGGGCGCGTTCCTCAACGACCGGCGCATCCGGGTGTCGGGGCGGCGGGTGATGATCGAGTGCATCTTCGCCACCGGCATCCCCTTCGGCGGGCTGTCCGACAGCCTGCCGGCGGCGTTGCAGGACCTGGCGCGGCTGATGCCCGCCTGTGCGGGGGTGCGGCGCTGGGGCTCGGCGGCGCTGGACCTCGCCTATGTCGCGGCGGGCCGCTATGACGGCTACTGGGAGCGGCGTCTGAACATGTGGGACATCGCCGCCGGGCTGATCCTGGTGCGCGAGGCAGGCGGCTTTGCAGAGGCGCTGAGCCCCGGCACGAAGCTGTCGGAGACGGGCTCGGTCCTGGCCGCCAACCCCGAGATCTTCGAACCCTTCGCGCGGGTGATCCGCAACGTCTGAGCCTGCGGCCGGGGGTCCGTGACAGGCCGAGGCGCGCCTTGGCCGGCGGCGGTCCGGGGGCGTCCGGTTGGGCGGGCAGCGCCGCGCATCGACGTCGGCGCTGCGGCACGGGCTGGGCGCACCCGGGAGTTGCAACTTCGGCGCAACACCTCCGCGCCGCGCCCCGCCGCGGCAGGCCCGTACCCCCTTGTGGGCGCCCCGGATTTGGCTAGGCTCCGACACCCCGGCCGGCGGGTCCGGGGCGGGAAGCAGGGGGACCACGATGAGGATCAGCATCGAGCGCGGGCCGCTGTCGCGCGCCATCGGACAGGCCCAGTCGGTGGTGGAGCGGCGCAACACCATCCCCATCCTCGCCAATGTCCTGATCGAGGCCGAGGGCGACACCGTGAGCTTCCGCGCCACCGACCTCGACATCGAGGTGGTGGACCGCATCCCCGCCATGGTGGAGCAGGCCGGCGCCGTGACCGTCTCGGCGGTGCTGCTGCACGAGATCGTGCGCAAGCTGCCCGAGGGCGCGCTGGTGCAGCTCGCCGCCGACCCCACCACGGGGCGGCTGAACGTCCGCGCGGGGCGGTCGAGCTTTCAGCTTGCGACCCTGCCGAAGGAGGATTTCCCGGTGATGGCCTCGGCCGAGTACGGGTCGAATTTCTCCGCCCCCGCCCGCGACCTGCGCCGGCTCTTCGACAAGTCGAAATTCGCGATCTCCACCGAGGAGACGCGGTACTACCTGAACGGCGTCTACATGCATGTGGCGCAGTCCGAGGACGGGCCGGTGCTGCGCTGCGTGGCCACGGATGGGCACCGGCTGGCGCGGGTGGACGCGCCGCTGCCCGAGGGGGCTGCCGACATGCCCGGCGTGATCGTGCCGCGCAAGACCGTGGGCGAGCTGCGCAAGCTTCTGGAGGATGACGAGGCGCAGATCGCCGTCTCCGTCTCCGAGACAAAGCTGCGCTTCGCCACGCCCGAGATCACGCTGACGTCGAAGGTCATCGACGGCACCTTCCCCGACTACACCCGCGTCATCCCCTCGGCCAACACCCGCCGACTGGAGGTCGATGCGGCCGAATTCGCCCGGGCCGTGGACCGGGTGGCCACCGTCTCGTCCGAGCGGTCCCGCGCGGTGAAGATGGTGCTGGAGGACGACCGGCTGGTGCTGTCGGTCACCGCGCCGGACTCGGGCACCGCCGAGGAGGAGCTTGCCGTCGCCTATGCCGACGACAAGCTGGAGATCGGCTTCAACGCCAAGTACCTGCTGGAGATCGCGGGCCAGGTCGACCGCGAGAATGCCGTCTTCCTGTTCAATGCGCCGGGCGACCCCACCCTGATGCGCGAGAGCGGCGACCCGTCGGCCATCTATGTCGTGATGCCCATGCGGGTCTGACCCCGGCTGCGGGACGCGACGGCGCCGAGCGCGGCCTGGCGGCGGGCTGGAGGGCCTTGCCGTGGCGGGCGTGTAGCCGCCGGAGGCTGCGAGCCGGTCGGCCCACCTGCGGCGGCTGTGCGTGTCCGGGGGGGCTGGGGCTGCGCAGTTGCGAATGACCGCCCTGAACGGCCCTACCCCGGAATGGGACGGGCGGTCGGATCGGCCGCGTTCCGGCGTTTCAC
>SKMM01000216.1 GCA_007121055.1 Paracoccaceae bacterium
CCGCTCGACGACGGACTGCGCCTGGCTGACGGCCTTGAGCAGCGGGCCGCGCTCGATGCTGATCTTCATGCTTCTCGTCCCCCGTTTCGCCCCCCGGCCCCGCCCGTGCGTGCGGGTGGGGCCGGGGGGCAGAGCCTAGCCAAACCTGACAGACCCTCAAGCTCTTTTTTATAGTGCCCAACCCGGCCCGGCCGGACGCGGGCATACCGTGCGGCGTTCCCACTGGGAAGCCTTAGTTCGACAGCAGACGCCGCAGCAGTTCGATATCCTCGGCGATCTGCGAGTCGGCGGACTTGAGCTGCTCGACCTTGCGCACGCCGTGGATGATCGTGGTGTGATCGCGCCCGCCGAAACGCCGCCCGATCTCGGGCAGCGAGCGGGTGGTCAGCTCCTTGGCGAGAAACATCGCAATCTGGCGCGGCCGGGCAATGGTGCGCACCCGTTTGGGGCCGATCATGTCGGACAGGCGGATGTTGTAATGCTCGCTGACCTTGCGCTGAATCTCCTCGATCGTCACGCGGCGCTCCGAGGCGCGCAGGATATCGGCCAGACAGTCCTGCGCCAGATCGAGCGTAATCTCGCGCCCCACGAGGCTGGCGAAGGCGAACAGCCGCGTCAGCGCCCCTTCGAGCACCCGCACATTGGTCGTGATGCGGTGGGCGAGGAACTCCAGCACCCCGTCGGCCACCTTCAGGTCGCCATATTGGGTGCGGTAATGCTCGGCCTTCTGCTGGAGAATGCCCAGCCGCAATTCGTAATCGGTCGGGTGCAGATCGACGACCAGCCCGCATTGCAGGCGCGACTTGATCCGCTCCTCAAGATCCTTGATCTCGCCGGGCGCGCGGTCGGCGGAGATCACGATCTGCTTCTGCTGATCCACGAGCGCGTTGAAGGTGTGGAAGAATTCGTCCTGGGTGCTGTCCTTGCCGGCGATGAACTGCACGTCATCGACCATCAGCACATCGACCGAACGGAACAGCTCCTTGAAATCCATGATCTGCTTGTTTCGCAGCGCATCGACGAAGCGATACATGAACTGCTCGGCCGAGACGTAGAGGACGCGCAGCCCCGGCTGCCGGCGGCGCAGCTCCCACGAGATGGCGTGCATCAGGTGCGTCTTGCCCAGCCCCACGCCGCCATAGAGAAACAGCGGGTTGAAGGCCACCGGCCCCCCCTCGGCCACGCGGCGAGCGGCGGCATGGGCCAGCTCGTTGGGCTTGCCCACCACGAAGCTGTCGAAGGTGAAGCGCGGGTCGATCGGGCCGCCGGGCAGGTCGGGTTCGGCCTCGGGCGCGGGGCTGGCGGGCGCGGGGCTGGCGGGCGCCGCGCGGATCTCGGCAGGGTCGGGGGCGCCGTCGGCGTCCACCCGCGGGCGGGCCAGCGCGAAGTCGAGCCGGGTGACCGCGGCGCCGGCCCGCAAGCATTCCTGCACGATGGCCTCGGAGAAATGGCGCGCGACCCAGTCGCCCAGGAACCGCGTGGGAACGGCCAGCTTCAGAACCCCGTCGGTCAGGCCGCGCAACTGCATCGGTGCGATCCAGGTGACATAATTGTTGCCGCCGATGCGGTCCCGCAGATTACGGCCGACCTCGGCCCATATCGCCTGAAGGTCAGTTTCCTGCCCGATCCTCGCCATCTCTGCCCGCCGCTCCCCTGTCAAAGGCCCGGCGCGCAGCGCGCGGGCGGTTCTTCTCCGGGCACCGGCCCGGCACCTTCGATCAGCGCCGCATGGCCGCCGCGCGTGGCGGCCGCATGCGTCCGACGGCGGGCGGGACGGCGGATACCGGGTCAAACCAGACCTGTCGCCGCGGGCGATCCCCGGCGGCGGTTCCCATGCTGTCCTGCGGACAATTGCGCCTCGGACCGGTGCGAACCGGCCAGCCCAATGCATCCTGACGACCACCCTGAAGCCCAGTGTCTTCAGCGGATTATGAGCCTTGCAGCCCAAACGCGCGGGGGTGGCAGCCCCCGGGCGGCGCGTCGATGCGGAATGTGGCGCTGTCCCCCCAGTCGTTTTCCGAGTCGCTGGAGCCCAAGCTATCCGGTCGTCGCGCAGGCGCGCAACCGAACAACGCGCTTGACGCCCCCGGGGGGCTGCGGCGAATCCCCGGGCTGCGCAACCGCTGGGCCCCGCGGCTGCGGCCGACCCCGTGCCGGTGCGCCAGGGCTTGCCATGCACCGCGTTTCAAGATTTGCAGGGTTGGGTATCACCGGGGCCGTTGCGCCGCCGGGGCTTGAAACCCCGGTCTGGCGCACGATCATGCCTCGTGCGAAAGGCCCGCGCAGGGCGCAACCGGGGACCGTACCGCAGATGACGCATTCCGATCTGCGCAGCGACACGCTGCGCCACCTCGAATTCTCGCTGGGCAAGGACCTGCCCCACGCCCATGTCTATGACCTGCGCATGGCGCTGTCGCTGGCGGTGCGCGACCGGATCATCACGCCGTGGTTCGCCTCCACCCGGGCGACCTATGCCGCGCGCGGCAAGCGGGTCTATTACCTGTCGATGGAGTTCCTGATCGGCCGCCTGCTGGAAGACGCGATCGTCAACCTCGGGCTGGGAGAGGAGGCGCGCGCGGTCTGCGAATCCTGCGGCTTCGACTTCCACACCGTTCTGGCGGACGAGCCCGACGCGGCGCTGGGCAACGGCGGGCTGGGGCGGCTGGCGGCGTGTTTCCTCGATTCGATGTCGACGCTGGGCTGCCCCGGCCATGGCTATGGCATCCGCTATGAGCATGGCCTGTTCCAGCAGCGATTCGAGGACGGCGTCCAGATCGAGGAACCCGAGGAGTGGCTGCGCCAGAAACACGCCTGGGAGTTCGAGCGCCCCGAGGTCGTCTATGGCATCGGCTATGGCGGGCAGGTCATCGACCGCGACGGCCGCCGGCTGTGGGAGCCCGGCGAGCAGGTGCTGGCCAAGGCCCATGACACGCCGATCATCGGCTGGCGCGGGCGCTGGGCCAACACGCTGCG
>SKMM01000165.1 GCA_007121055.1 Paracoccaceae bacterium
ATCGGCCCGCCCCACCCGCCTGTCGGTCACCGAAATCGAGACCCTCATCCGCGACCCCTACGCCATCTATGCCCGCCACAGCCTCCGCCTGCGCCCGCTCGATCCCCTCCACCCCGCCCCGGACGCGCTCCTGCGCGGCACCATCCTGCACCGCATCATCGAGGCCTTCGTCCAGGCCGGCCCCGATCTCGACCAGGCCACCGCCCGCGCCCGCCTCCTCGCCACCGCCGAGACGATCCTGACCCGCAAGGTCCCCTGGCCCGCCGCACGCCGCCTCTGGCTCGCCCGCCTCACCCGCGTGGCCGACTGGTTCCTCGACCGCGAGGCCGCCCGCCTCGGCACCCCCGTGATCCTCGAACAGCGCGGCGAAATCCCAGTCCTCTCCACCGGCCTCACCCTGGTCGCCAAGCCCGACCGCATCGACGAACTGCCCGACGGCCGGCTGGAGATCCTCGACTACAAGACCGGCGGCCCCCCCAGCGCCAGGGAACAACGCCACTTCGCCAAACAGCTCCTGCTGGAGGCCGCCATGGCCGAACGCGGCGCCTTCACGCCGCTCGGCCCGCGCGAGGTCGCCCGCACCGCCTATCTCGGCCTTGGCACCACGCCCAAGGAGGATCCCACCGCCATCACCCCCGACCTCACCGCGCAGGTCTGGGACGAACTCGTCCAACTCCTCACCCGCTACATGAGCCACACCCAGGGCTACCCCGCCCGCCGCGCGCCCCGGCGCGAGGACGCGCATGGCGACTACGACCACCTCGCGCGCTTCGGCGAATGGGACATGACGGACACCCCCACCCCGATCCCGCTGAAGGCCCCATGACCGCCCCCGACGCCGCCAGCCTGAGGCAAGCCGAAGCCGCCGATCCCCGCGCCAACACCTGGCTCGGCGCCAACGCGGGCTCCGGAAAGACCCGCGTGCTCATCGACCGCGTGGCCCGCCTCCTGCTCGACGGCACAGCACCCCAGCGCATCCTGTGCCTGACCTACACCAAGGCCGCCGCCGGCGAGATGCAGAACCGCCTGTTCGAGCGCCTCGGCCGCTGGGCCATGCTCGACGAGGCCCGCCTCCGCGACGAACTCACAACGCTGGAGGCAGACGCCCTCGACACCGGAGCCCTCGTCCGCGCCCGCCGCCTCTTCGCCCGCGCGATCGAAACCCCCGGCGGGCTCAAGATCCAGACGATCCACGCCTTCTGCGCGGGCCTGCTGCGCCGCTTCCCGCTGGAGGCCGGCGTCTCCCCCGCCTTCACCGAGATGGACGACCGCCAGCAGACCCTCCTGCTCGAAGACATCGCCGACCGCCTGGCCGAGACCGCCGCCCCCACCTTCGACGCCTTCGCCCGCCACCTCGGCGGCGCCGAGCTCCTGCCGCTCCTGCGCGACCTCACCCGCCGCCGCGAGGCCTTCACCCCACCCCTCACCCGCGACGGCGCGCTGAGCCTCTTCGCCCTCCCCCCCGGCTACACCGCCGCCACGCTCCTGACCGAAACCTTCGCCCCCGGCGACGCAGCCCTGATCGCCCGCCTCATCCCAGTCCTTGCCGGCGGCAGTTCCAACGACGTCAAGGCAGCCGGCAAACTCACAAGCCTGGCCTTCGACCCGCCCGGCCTCGAAACACTGACAACACTCGAGAACCTGCTGCTCTTCGGCGCCGACGCAAAGAAGGCGGCCCCCTTCTCCGCCAAGATCGGCAGCTTCCCCACCAAGGCCACCCAGGCAGCCCTCGGCCCCAACCTCGCCCCCCTCAACGCGCTGATGCAGCGCATCGAGGACGCCCGCCCCCGTCGCCTCGCGCTGGCGGCGGCCGAGCGCACGGCCGCCCTCCACGCCTTCGCCGCCACCTTCCTGCGCCATCTCGACACCGCCAAGGCCACCCGCAGCCTCCTGACCTTCGACGACCTCATCGCCCGCACCCAAGCCCTCCTCACCGACCCCTCCGTGGCCCAATGGGTGCTCTACAAACTCGACGGCGGCGTCGACCACATCCTGGTGGACGAGGCCCAGGACACCAGCCCAGAACAATGGGCCGTCATCGAACGCCTCGCCGACGAGATGACCGCCGGCGATGACGGCCGCGCACGCACCCTCTTCGTCGTCGGCGACCGCAAGCAGTCCATCTACTCCTTCCAGGGCGCCGACCTCGCCACCTTCGACAGCGTCCGCGACCGCTTCGACACCCGCCTCGCCGCCGCCCGGCGCGGCCTGAACAAACTCACGCTGGAGCATTCCTTCCGCTCCTCCCCCGCCATCCTCGGCCTCGTCGACCTCACCTTCGACGACCGCCGCGGCCGGGGCCTGGGCGGCGAGGTCCGCCACCGCGCCTTCCACCCCGACTTCCCCGGCCGGGTGGACCTCTGGCCCACGGTCGAGAAAAACGACACCCCCCCCGACCCCGACTGGTGGGAGCCCGTCGACATCCTGTCGGAGGAACACCACACCGCCCGCCTCGCCAGCACCATCGCCGAGGAAATCGCGGGCATGCTGTCCGCAAAAGCCCCCCTGCCGCACCCCACCAAACCGCCCCGACCCATCCGACCCGGCGACATCCTCATCCTCGTGCGCCGCCGCAACGCGCTCTTCCACCGCCTCATCACCGAGTGCAAAGCCCGCGGCCTGCCCATCGCCGGCGCCGATGTCATGCGCCTCGGCGCCGAGCTTGCCGTGCGCGACCTCACCGCACTCCTGTCCTTCCTCGCCACCCCCGAGGACGACCTCTCCCTCGCGACCCTCCTCCGCTCCCCCTTGGGCGGCTGGTCCGAACAGGAGCTGTTCACGCTCGCCCATCCGCGCGAGGGGTTCCTCTGGGCCGCCCTGCGCGACGCCCCCGAGCACGCCGAAACCCGCGCCTGGCTCACCGAGCTGCTGTCCGCCACCGACTTCCTGCGCCCCTACAACCTGCTGGAGCGCGCGCTGACCCGCCACGGCGCCCGCGCCCGTCTGATCGCCCGGCTTGGCCCGGAAGCCGAGGACGGCATCGACGCCCTCCTCGCCCAGGCGCTCGCGTTCGAGACCACCGAGATCCCCAGCCTCACCGGCTTCCTCACCTGGCTCGAGGCCGGCGAGGTCGACATCCGCCGCCGCCCCGACGGCACAGGCGACCTCATCCGGGTGATGACCGTGCACGGCGCCAAGGGCCTCGAATCCCCCATCGTGATCCTGCCCGACACCGCCGAGCGCCGCGCGCCCCGCGACGCCCCCCTCGCGCCCCTGCCCAACCCCGGCGGGCGCAACACCGACACCATCGCCTGGAAGACCCCCCGCGCCGACGCCCCCCCGGCGCTCGCCGCGGCGATGGAAGCCGAAGCCCAGGCCCGCGCCGAGGAAGACGCCCGCCTCCTCTACGTCGCCATGACCCGCGCCGAATGCTGGCTCATCGCCGCCGCCGCCGGGAAGGTGGAAAAGGACTGCTGGCACGCCCGCCTGCGCGAGGCCATGGAGCACGCAGGCGCCGTCGCCCACCCCTTCCCGACTGGAGAGGGCCTGCGCCACGCCACAGGCCACTGGCCAGAGGCCGCCCCCCCGCTTGAGGCGCAACTCACCCCCACCATATCCCCCCCGGCCTGGGCCCTCGCCCCGCCCCCGCCGGCCGATGAGTCCCTCCCCGCCCTCACCCCGACCGGCCTCGGCGGCGCCAAGGCGCTCCCGGCCGAGCCCACCGCAGTCTTCGACGAGGCCGCCTCCCTGCGCCGCGGCCTCTGCCTGCACCTGCTCCTCGAACACCTGCCAACCGTCCCGCGTCCCGACCGCGCCGCGGCCGCCCGCGACATCCTCGCGGCCGCCGAGGGCACTGACGACGGGCACCAAACCCTTCCCACGCTCGGCCCGGATACCGGCGACGATCTCCCCTCCCTTCTGGCCGAGGCCGAGGCCATCCTCGACGCCCCCGACCTCGCCTTCCTTTTCGCCCAGGACGCGCTGGCCGAGGTCGACCTCACCGCCGACCTCGGTCCCCGCCGCCTGATCGGCACCATCGATCGGCTGATCCTCACGCCCGGCCGGGCCCTCGCGGTGGACTGGAAATCCAACGCTGTGATCCCCGCGACCCCCGAGGCCACCCCCGAGGGCCTCCTGCGCCAGATGGGCGCCTACCGCCACGCCCTGAAACAGATCTTCCCCGACCGCCGGATCGACACTGCGCTGCTGTGGACCCGCGCCCCCCGCCTGATGCTCCTTCCCGCCCCCCTCACCCAGGCCGCCCTCGCCCGAGCCTGCGCCGAGCTCGGCCTCCCTCCCATTGACCCCACCCCACCCCATCCATAGGTACTGCGCCAATCCAGTCGATCAGGAGACACACATGGCCACCCACCCCGTCACCGACGCCACCTTCGACGCCGAGGTCCGCAACTCCGACATTCCCGTCGTGGTGGATTTCTGGGCCGAATGGTGCGGCCCCTGCAAACAGATCGGCCCCGCGCTGGAGGAGCTGTCGGACCACTACGAAGGCCGGGTGAAGATCGTGAAGGTCAACGTGGACGAAAACCCTTCTACGCCCGCGCAGATGGGCATCCGCGGCATCCCGGCGCTGTTCCTGTTCAAGGACGGCGCGGTGGTGTCCAACAAGGTCGGCGCCGCCCCCAAGGCCGCCCTGCAGAACTGGATCGACGGCGCGCTCTGATGTCGCAAGACTTCCCCGGCTGGCACGGCACCACCATCCTCGCGGTGCGCCGCGGGGGCCGGGTGGTGGTCGCCGGCGACGGCCAGGTGAGCCTCGGCCAGACCGTGATCAAGGGCACCGCCCGCAAGGTCCGCCGCCTCGCCCCAGGCGGGGCGGAAGTGGTCGCGGGCTTCGCCGGCTCCACCGCCGACGCCTTCACCCTGCTCGAACGGCTGGAGAAGAAGCTCGAGGCCGCCCCCGGCCAGCTCCAGCGCGCCGCGGTGGACCTCGCGAAGGACTGGCGCACCGACAAGTACCTGCAGAAGCTCGAAGCCATGCTCATCGTCACCGACGGGCGCGAGCTTTACGTCATCACCGGCGCCGGCGACGTGCTGGAGCCCGAGCATGACGCCGCCGCAATCGGCTCGGGGGGCATGTACGCGCTCGCCGCAGCCCGCGGTTTGATGGAGACCGACCTCGACGCCGAGGCCATCGCGCGGCGCGCCATGGCCATCGCCGCCGACATCTGCGTCTACACCAACGGCGCCCTCACGGTGGAAAGCATCGGCGACGGCTGAGGCCCTGGCCGTTTTCCGCCGCCACCCTAAGAATCCTTGCAATCGCGCCGCGATTCGGGCAGAAAAGCTGGGCAAGGTTTCTAGACGATCGACTGCTATCTCCGAGAACGGCCTGAGGCGCTCGATAACGATACGGACTGCGCCAGGCTGCCGCACAAAGCGGGCAGCGCCTACTCAGGAGATCTCACGATGGCCAATGGCACCGTGAAATGGTTCAACGCCACCAAAGGCTTCGGCTTCATCCAGCCCGACGGCGGCTCCAAGGACGTCTTCGTCCACATCTCGGCGGTGGAAAGGGCCGGCCTGCGCGGTCTCGATGACGGCGCCAAGGTCACCTTCGACCTCGAAACCGGCCGTGACGGTCGCCAGTCCGCCACCAACCTCGCGCTGGTCGGCTGACACCCGGCATTGCGCCGGAGGGGAATTTGAAGAAGGGGCGGGCGACCGCCCCTTCTTCCTTTTCCGGGGCGGATCGTCGCCCCCTACGGGAGCCCGCCTCCGCGCCATGGCGCCAGAAGGCAGGCCCGCTCTACGGCGCCAGATGACGGTTCCCGGTCTCTGCCCCATCCCCCCGACCTCGCCCCGCCGGGCCTTCTCCGCATCGTCGGCACGTGCGGACCGGGACCATCGCAAGGCCCCTGCCGGTCCCGGCGCGCGGACGCCACGCAGCCCCGCCTGGCAGATGCCGTGCCGGGAGCCCCTGATGAAGCGCCCCCGCACGCCGTCGCCGTCCCACGTCTCCACAGCTGCCAGCGCCAGACGGGCGCGGACATCTCCCGGGACATGGGCGTCCCGACCGCACGGCCGGCCCACGGCCAGAGCGGACGTGCAACCTGCGCGTTCCGCACCAGTGCTGCGAATCATCCCTGCGCTGCAAATGTGGCGATCGCCCCCCGAACGTGGTATAGTGCAATATTAAACGCCCGTTTTCGGGTGTTTCTGCGCCATAAATGACGCCGTAGCGGGGTCTTGGCACAGATGACATCCCGCCCCGCGCGGTTCAGCACGGGAGATCAGCCATGAAGAATGTCACCGAAGCCCACCGTCTCGCCCTGCTCGCGGCGGCCCTCGCGCTGGCCGGGCCCGGCCCGGCCCTCGCCCAGACACTGACGCCCGAGCGGCTTGTGGGGCTGACCGACCTCGCCGACATCGAGGCGGTGCTGGGCGACGGCAGCGTCCGGCAGATCCTCGGCAATCCGGACCTCGCCGAGGCCTTCTTCGACCGGTTCACGCTGCTGGAGATCTCTCACGCGGGGGTGGGCGACACCGGACCGCAGGCCGAAATCCGCTTCTTCGCGGTGGAGAACAACACGTCACTGGCCGACGGCATCCGCCTCGACCGTCGGCTGGAGGCGGTGCTGTGCGACGGCAGCGTCCGGCTGGCGGGCCTTGGCGCCGGGGCCTGCGACGACCGCGTGACGCCGGTGCCGATGCTCGAGACGCTGTCGATCCAGGGCACGCTGAACCCCTCGATCGTGATGGCGGGGACCTACAACGACTATTCGCTCAACGGCGATCCGTTCTTCGGGGTGGTCGCGACCACCGGGCTGGGCATCCCCGGCTTTGAACCCGGCAGTTGGCTGGAGGGGCTGTTCGAGCTGACCTCGATCTTTCCCAACCAGCTCTATCGCGGGGCCGAAGGGTTCTTCGTGGACGGGCCGTTCGACCCAATCCTTGACGTGACGGTGCGGGACCCGACGCTGCGGGATTACTACATCTTCGGCATGGTCGATCTGGGCCTGTTCCCCGACCCCGACGATGCGATCCTGCGCCGGACGGTCAGCGGGGACACTCCGATCGCACAGGGCGAGCACCGGACCGATTTCGTCTCGCTGCCGTCGGCGCCGTTCCAGTGCATCACCTGCACCACCGGCAGCGCGGGGGTGGGCTTCGTCTCGCCCGGCCGAGGGGGCGACGAGAGCGTGAACTTCTCCGGGACCCGGACGGAGTTCGCCGTGACCTTCCGGGTGCGGGAGGCGCCGCCCACGGTGATCCCGCTGCCGGCGGCAGGCTGGCTTCTGCTCGCCGGGATCGGGGCGCTGGCGGCGCTGGGCCGGCGGCGCGCGGCCTGAGCGCCCCGAGCCGGGTCCTCAGACCCGGGCCTGGAGGAACCGGACCATCGCGCCGTAGACCCTGCGGCGGTTTTCGGCGCGGGCAAAGCCGTGGCCCTCGTAAGCGATCCGCACGATCTCGCACGGGTGGCCGCGGCCGCGCAGGACCGAAAGGATCATCTCGCTCTCGCAGGGCGTGACCCGGGGGTCCTCGGAGCCATGCGCAAGGAACAGGGGCGCCGTGACCCGGTCGAGCCGGTGGAGCGGCGAGAGGTCGTGCAGAAGCGCCCGGCCCTCCTCGGTGTCCGGGTCGCCATACTCGACCGCGCGCAGCGCCCGGCGCCACGGTCCGGTGGTGGCCATCAGGCTGTTGAAATCCGCGATGCCGTAGAAGTTCACGCCGGCCGCCCAGTCCCCGGGGTATTCGGTCAACGCGGCCATGACCATGTAGCCACCATAGGACTGCCCCGCGACCACCAGCCGCGCGGGATCGACGCCGGGCTGCGCGGCCATCCAGTCGCGCACCGCCTTGAGGTCGCGCAGGCTGTCGCGCCGCCGCTCAAGATCGTCGCCCGCCTGCCAGGCACGGCCATAGCCGGTCGAGCCGCGGACATTGGGCGCCACCACCGTCCAGCCGCGCCGCACGAGGTACTGCACATCGGCGCGCCAATGGGCGGCGTACTGGCTTTCGGGCCCGCCATGGACCATCGCCAGCGCGGGCCGGCCCGGGCGGGGATCGCGCGGCTCGAACACGAACGCCGGCACCTGCTGCCCGTCGAAGCTGGGGATGGCGACGGTGCGGGGGGTGACGAGGTCCTCCTCCGCCAGTTCCAGCGCGCCTTCGGCCAGCGTCTCGAGCGCCCCGGTGGCGAGGTCGAGGCGCAGGATCGTGGAGGGCCGGTCGAAACGCGACAGCGCGAACAGCAGCGCCGCGTCCCCCTCGGCGAAGGCGAGCGTCGTGATCCGGCCCGGAGGAATGGGCAGGTCCCGGGTGGTGCCATCGGGGGCGCGCAGGCACAGCCGGCTGACCCCGCCCCCGTTGACCGCAAAGGCCACCAGCCGGCCGTCCTTCGCGACCGCGCAGGCCTCCACATCGGCCTCGGGCGTCGCCAGCCAGTCGATCCGGGCGGTCGCGATCTCGAGCCGGGCGATGCCATGGACCTCCCGCCCGGCGTCGGTGACGAGGAGGAGCGCCGCCCCCCCCTCGACCCAGCGCGCCGACGCGATGTGGGCGTTCTGGCCCGGGGGCAGCAGCATGCGCTCGTGGCCGCTGGCGAGGTCGAGCAGGATCAGGCCCGCGTCGAACATCCCGCGGGCATTGTCCTGGATCACCAGCCCGCCGCCGTCCTGGGTGAAGCGCATCGGCGTGCGCCAGCCCTCCCCCGTCAGCACGCAGGTCGTCTCGCCCGAGGCGAGGTCGCGGATGTGGATGTCCATGTGCCGCGCGTCGCGGGCGTTGGACGCATAGGCGATACGGCCGCCTGCGGCGTCGAAGCAGCCCCAAGCATGCACCACGCCCGGCGCATCGGTAAGCGGCTCGGGCAGCGCCGCGCCGTCGCGGATGAGCCAGAGCCGCTGGCGCTCGTCGCCGCCACGGTCGGACCAGAACAGCACGTCGCGGCTGCCGGGGCGGATCGCCAGGCCATAGACGCGCTCGGGCGCGGCCACCCGCAGGGCGGGCCGGGCGCCGGGGGCGCGGTCCATGGTCCAGAGCTGGTCGATCCCGGCCTCGTCCGAGATCCAGGCCATCAGGCTGCCGTCGTCGGACAGGGCGGGGCTGTGGTGGGCGCGCGGGGCCAGATAGGCCTCGATGTCGGGGCCAGCGCCCTCCAGCCGGTCGGCCAGCCGGTCGGTGGCCGCGCGCAGCGCCGCCCCCAGCGCCGGCGCCTCGGGCGTGGCCACATGATTGGCGAGGTCCACCATGCTCAGCCGCGAGCCCGGCCAGGCCCGGTGCACCGCAAAGGCGGATTCGGGCGGGGTGACCACGTCATAGCGGCCCTGCACGATCTCGCAGGGCAGATGCGTGATGGCGGGCAGGCCGTCCAGCAGCGCGCCCTCGGGCTGGAAGAACCCGTTGGCGCAGTAATGGGCAAAGAGGCGCGAGATCTCCAGCGCGGACCGGGGCTCGGTCAGCGCCGCGATATGGGCGGCACTGGGCAGCAGGGTCTGGGTCCGGGCCGAGAAGCCGCGCAGCGCCTGGGCCGCGGGCAGGTGCACGGCCGGGTCCGGGTCGATCAACCGGCGGTGATAGGCCGCCAGCAGGTCGCCGCGCTCGGCTTCGGGCACATGGGCGGCGAAGGCCTCGAACGCCTCGGGAAAGAAGCGCCCGATGCCGTGGAACCAGAAGCGCACGGCGTCCGGGCTGCCCAGAAACACGCCGTGCAGCCGCAGCCCGAGGCAGGCCCCGGGGTGCGCAATGGCATAGGCCAGCGCCAGGTAGCTGCCCCACGACCCGCCCGTGACCAGCCAGCGGTCGATGCCGAGATGGGCGCGGATCGCCTCGATATCGCCAATCAGCGCCTGGGTGGTGTTGCCGGCAAGCTCGGCCGAGGGCTCGGACCGGCCGCAGCCGCGCTGGTCGAACAGCACGAGCCGGAACCGCGCCGGATCGAAGGTGCGGCGCTGCGCCGGGCGGCTGCCCGCCCCGGGGCCGCCATGCAGGAACAGCGCCGGCATGCCCTCGGGATTGCCCGATTCCTCGACATGCAGGACATGCGGCGGCTCCACGGCCAGCCGGTGGGTGCGGTAGGGCTCGGTGGCGGGGTAGAGGCCGTCGTCTGTGTGCATCAAGGCTGCCTTCATGAACCGGGGTCGGACGGCGACCTTGGACGGGATGGCCGCCGGCTGCAATCGGGGGTGGTGCACGCCTGGGCGGCAGTTGCACAGCCGGCAGGCAGCCGACCCTCAGCCGAAGCGAAAAGGGGATGGCATCGCGCAACCAGCCGTGGCAGCGTCCCTGCCATCCAACGGGAAGAGGACGAGGCAGAATGCTGACCCAACGATCCATCGGCTGCGCCGTGCTGCTCGCGGCCACGGCCCTGACGGCGCCCGCGCTGGCGCGCACGCCCCAGAACACCATGGTGATGGCCTGGAACCTCGACGCCATCTCCACCTTCGACCCCGCCCAGATCGGCGAGGTCGTCACCAACGAGTTCATCACCAACATCTGCGACAGCCTGGTGGCGATGGACACCGAGGATGAATCCGCCGTCGTCCCCGCGGTCGCCGAAAGCTGGGAGGTGTCCGACGACAACATGACCATCACCTTCCAGATGCGGACCGACGCGGTGCACCCCTCGGGCAACCCGGTGACGGCGCATGACCTGGTGTGGTCCATGACGCGGGTGGTGGAGCTCGGCTTCGGCAATGCCGCCATGCTCACCTCCTACGGCTTCACCGCGGAAAACGCGGTCGACAGCTTCGTGGCGCTGGACGACCACACCTTCCAGTTGAACCTCTCGGACACCTACCCGATCGAGATCATCCTGCAGGCGGTGGTCGCCAGCCGCGTGGGCCACATCCTCGACAGCGAGTACCTCAAGGAGCAGGAGGTCGACGGCGACTGGGCCAACCAGTACCTGACCACCAGCACCGCCTGCGTCGGCCCCTACAACCTGCGCCAGTGGAGCGCGGGCGAGGTGGTGATCCTCGAGGCCAACGAGAACTACTACGGCACGCCCCCGGCCACCCCGCGCTGGATCATCCGCCACGTCCCCGAGGCGGGCTCGCAGCGGCTGTTGCTGGAACAGGGCGAGATCGACGTGGCGCGCGACCTCGGCGCCGAGGATCTGCGGGTGATGATCGACAACCCCGACCTGCAGCACGCGACCACGCTGAACCACCAGATCTTCTATCTGTCCTTCCAGACCGGGCGCGAGCCCTTCGGCGAGGACAAGCTGCGCCACGCCTTCCGCTACATGTTCG
>SKMM01000193.1 GCA_007121055.1 Paracoccaceae bacterium
CGGCCACTGTCCGTCACGGAAAGAACCTCAACTTGGGTCATGAAGCTATGGTCGTCCATAGCTTCAGCCCCTTACCTGACCCCAGCACCACGCATCAGACGGCCCCCGCCGGAGGGATACGGCGATTGCTTCCCCGCCGGACAAGAGGTGTGGACAGTTGGCGGTGGCTGTCAGTTGCCGGCGTCGAGGCCCTCGGGGTGGCCGACCACGACGAAGTGGAGCGCCTCGGCGTCGAGCAGACGGGCCGCGGTGCGGGCAATGTCGTCGCGCGTCACGGCGCGGACAAGGTCGTTGCGTTCGGCCATGTAGCTGGCAGGCAGCCCCTGGAACTGCATCGACGCGAGGATCGACGCGATGCGGGCGTTGCCGTCAAAGCGCAGCGGATAGGCGCCAGTCAGAAAGGTCTGTATCGCCTCCAGTTCGGTGTCGCTCATTCCATTCTCGGCCATGCGGGCCCATTCGGCGCGCAGCACCTCGATCGCCTCGGCCGCGCGCGCGTTAGAGGTGGCGAACCGGCCAACCACGGAATCGCCGAACGGTCGGCTGGACAGGCCGATGCCCACGCCATAGGTCAGGCCGCGCTCGCGGCGCAGCGAGTCCATCAGCCGGGTGTTGAAACGGCCGCCGCCCAGCACCTCGGAGATCAGGAAGGCGGGAAAGAAGTCAGGATCATCGCGGTCGATCCCGGCATGGCCGAAGAACACCACCGATTGCGGGCCGTCGAAGGGCACGACGGTCAGGCCCGGCGGCGCAAGAAACTCGGTGTGCTCGGGCAGCGGAGTGTCGGCAGCGGGCAGATCGCCAAGCAGGTCGTCGATCAGTCGGCCCAACGCCTTGGCGTCTATATCGCCCACGGCCGCCACATGCACCCGGTCCCGGGCCAGCCCGCGGCTGTGCGCATCGCGCAACTCCGACGGCGTGAGCGCGGCAAGGCTGTCCTCGGTCCCGTCGTTTGGCCGACCATAGGGATGATTGCCCCAGGCGATGCGGGCGAATTCCTGCGCGGCCAGCGTGTTGGGATTGCGTTGTCCCGAGCGGACCGAAGACAGCGCGCGGGCTTGGGTGCGGGCGAAGGCGTCGTCGTCAAAGCGCGGCTCGGTCAGGGCGAGGCGCAAGAGCGCCACCGCCTCGTCGGTGAATTCGGTGAGGAACCGGGCGGACACGGAGAGCGAGTCGCCGCCCGCGTTGAAGTTGAACTCGGCCGCGATCGCCTCGCTGGCCTCGGCAAAGGCGGTCTCGTCCATGTCGCCGGCCCCGATGGCGAGCATGGCCGCCATCATGCCGGCGGCACCCTCCTGCCCCGGCGGATCTAGACTGGCGCCACCGGGAAACAGCAGTTCCAGCGCAACGAAGGGCAGCGACGATTCTTCGACGAGCCATGCCGGGATGCCGGTGGGGGAGGTAAGCTCCGTCACCTCGACCTGAGCCTCGGCGGGGGCGGGCGGGAGGAACAGAAGCGCCGCGGCCGCGGCAAAGGTCGCGACAAGTGACCGTAGCGGGCCGGAACGCCGCGAGGGCTGGGATGCAGTCGAGGGGCGGGTCATTGCGAGACCTCCGTCATCGGGGGTTCGATGCCGCTGCCCGGACGGCGGGGCATTTCGTCGCCGTCCGGACCGGTCAGCCAGCCGGTGACGGCGCGGCGGGGATCGTCGAACACGGCTTCGGCGGCGGCCATCACCTGTTCGGGGGTGACGGCCATCAGCGCGGCGGTCCAGCCCTCGACATCATCGAGCGTCAGGCCGCTGGTGAGTGCAGCGCCCATGCTGCGCGCGCGGCTGTCGATCCGATCGCGACCGAAGACCTCGGCCGCACGAATGCGGGTCCGGACGCGGGCGAACTGTTCTGGGTCGACGCCGTCCTCGAGGAATTGCGCCACCGCGGCGTCCATGGCTGCCTCGGCCTCGGCGAGCGTCACACCTTCGGCCGGCACCACGGCGAGCGAGAAGGTGGTGTCGTCAAGCGCCACCGGCATGTACCAGGCAGAGGCCGACAGTGCTACCGGGTCGCTGCCCCGGGTCAGGGCACGACCGAGGACCGACGTGGCTGGGCTGCCGCCAAGGATCTCGGCCAGCACCGTCAGCGCCGCCGCCCCGGCCTGATCGCCGGCGCGGCGAGAGGGCGCGATGTGCTGGCGCAGGACATAGGGCTGGGCGACCCGGGGGTCCGACATCTCGATCCGCCGTTCGGCGAGGTGCGGCGGCTCCTGCGGCCGCCGGCGTTCGGTGATGGCGGGGTTGGGGCCCAGGGGGGCGTAATGGGTTTCGGCGAGGGTACGCACCTCCTCGGCGGTGATGCCGCCGGCCACAACCACGACCGCATTTTCGGGGCCGTAATGGGCGGCGAAGAAATCGATGGCGTCGTCGCCGGTGAGGATCTCCATCTCGTGTCGCCAGCCGATGATGGGGATCCCATAGGGGTGATTCTGGAACAGCGCGGCGCGCATCTGCTCGTTGAAAACCGCTCCGGGACGGCTTTCCACGACCTGCCCCCGCTCTTCCAGGATCACGTCGCGCTCCCGCAGCCATTCCGCCTCGGTAAAGGAGCGGTTGGCCAGCCGGTCGGCGGCGACGCGCTGAAAATAGCCGGTATAATCCCACGAGGTGAAGGCATTGTCGCGCCCGCCCTGGGCTTCGACGATCTCCGAGAATTCGCCCGGCTCGCGCGTGTCGGTGCCCTTGAACATCAGGTGTTCTAGAAAATGCGCAATGCCCGAGACGCCGGGCGGCTCGTCGGCGGCTCCGGCGCGATACCACAGCATCTGCGTGACTGCTGGGGTGCGGTGATCCTCGATCACCACCACCTCGAGACCATTGTCGAGCGTGAATTCGGTAACCGGTTCGGCCTGTGCAGGCAGGCTCAGGGCCGTGGCGGCCAGAAGGCCGGTTGCAAATCGCCGCATGGGCGCCCTCCGCTTGATGTCGCGCTGGGCCTCACCCTAAACCCCGCCCGCGCGGCTTCAAGCCTGCCAAC
>SKMM01000115.1 GCA_007121055.1 Paracoccaceae bacterium
ACATGATCGAATACGCCGACGGCACGGCCGCCACCGAAGAGCAGATGGCGCTGGACGTGGCCGCCTTCCTGATGTGGACAGCCGAGCCGCACCTGAACCGGCGCAAGAACGCGGGCCTGACGGGGGTGATCTTTCTCGGGGTGCTGACGGTGCTTCTCTACCTGACCAACAAGCAGCTCTGGGCGCCGGTAAAGGCCCGTGCCAAGGCCGACATCAAGAAGGGCGGCAGCTGACCGCCGGCCCATGCGAGACACGGAGGCGCGCCCCCTAGGGCGCGCCTTTTTCGTGGGACAGATGCGCGGCAGCAATCTGCGCCGCCCTAGGCATCCACGCGGGTAACACGGCTCGGGGTGCGCCCATCCATGGAGAAGGGCGCACCCGGCCTGCGTGCGCCCTCTTCCGGGGTAGCGTGTTCGGAGGCAAGGGCCCGGAGCCGTTCCAAATAAGCGATCGGTCCCCAGTCACGGCGCCCCGCCCCGGCGGGGCCGATCAGCCCGTCACTGCGCCGCGCGGCGGGCGGCAACCACGTCCTCGATGAACTCCAGCAGATCGTCGCGCAGCTCGGGCCGGTCGAGGCCGAAGGACAGCGTGGCCTGCAGGAACCCGGCCTTGGAGCCGCAGTCGAATCGCTGGCCGCGGAAGCGGAACCCATGGACGTCGCCCGAGGCGATGATCTCCTCGGCGATGGCGTCGGTGAGCTGGATTTCGCCCCCGGCCCCCGCGCGCTGGCGTCCGAGGTTCTCCAGCACGTTGGGCGTCAGGATGTAGCGCCCGATCACCGCCAGCCGCGAGGGCGCGTCGGCGGGTTTGGGCTTCTCGACCATCCCCTGCACCTTGACGACGGCGCCCTTGTCCTCGGCCACGTCCAGCACGCCATAGGCCGACACCTTGTCCTGCGGCACCTCCATCGCCGCCACCATGTTGCCGCCGGTCTCGGCATAGGCCTCGACCATCTGCTGCAGGCAGGGCACCTCGCCCGCGATCACGTCGTCGGGCAGGATCACCGCGAAGGGCTCGTCGCCGATCAGCCGGCGGGCGCACCACACCGCATGCCCCAGCCCCAACGGCTGATGCTGGCGCATGTAGGCGATCTGCCCGCTTTCCATGTTGGTCGAGCGCAGCACCTCGAGCAACGACGCCTTGCCGTCCTGCTCGAGCTTCATCTCCAGTTCGGGCGCGACGTCGAAGTAATCCTCCAGCGCCGACTTGCCGCGCGAGGTCACGAAGATGAATTCGGTGATCCCGGCCGCGCGGGCCTCGTCGATGGCGTACTGGATCAGCGGGCGGTCGACGAGGGTCAGGATTTCCTTCGGGATCGACTTGGTGGCGGGCAGAAACCGCGTCCCCATCCCGGCGACCGGGAAAACGGCTTTGGTTACGCTACGGTTCATCGACGTCTCCTGCAATGGGTTGAGCGGACCATGCATGCTCGGGCCGGAAATTGCCAGCGCCGCAGGCGATGCGCCCTGTATCGGACGCCACCCTAGGGAGACTTCGCGCCGACTGCCCGGTCCTGCGCCACGTTGCCAACGCCCTGACCGTCGCCGAAAACGGCCTGCTCCAGAGCCCGAGGACGCCACTCCGGACAGCGGCCTCCGGCTAAGTTATGCCCGCCGGCAGGCTCGGGGCATTGCCCGCCGGACAGGGTTGCCGCGAGCGCGCCCTTGCACCACTTTTGTCTGAAGAGATCAGTGATCGACCGGGCGGCCCTGCGGCGAACCGGCAAGGGCGCGCTACGCCACACCCCATGGCGCCACCTCGCTTCGACATGGGAGCAAAGATGCAGCGCACCCCTGACACACAATACAGCCGGGCGGAGATTCGGTCCGACGCGGCCGTGCACCTGCTGGGCCTTGGGCTGGTGGTGCTGGCGGTGCCGGCGCTGATGGTGGTCACGGTACTGTTGCGCCCCGAGCCTCCGGCGCTGTGGGGCGTGGGCGTCTATGGCGCCGCCTTGGCGGCCATGATCGGGGCCTCGGCGCTGTACAACATGACGCCCGGGGCACGGCTGCGCTGGCTTTGGCGCCGCCTCGACCACTCGGCCATCTACGTCAAGATCGCGGGGACCTACACGCCCTTCACCCTGCTGACCGGGCAGGGGGCTGCGCTGACCGTGGGGCTGTGGTCTGCCGCCGCGGTGGGGGTTGCGCTGAAGCTCGCCTCGCCCGAGCGGTGCCGGTGGCTGGCGCTGGCGCTCTACCTCGGCATGGGCTGGGCCGGCGTGGTGGCGGGCCAGGCGATGATCGCCGCGCTGCCTGGCCCGGTTGTGGCGCTGATGCTTGCAGGCGGCCTGACCTACACGCTCGGCGTGACCTTCTATCTGTGGCGCGGGCTGCGCTTTCACCTCGCCATCTGGCATGTGTTCGTTCTGTGTGCGAGCGTGCTGTTCTATGTCGCCGTATTGCTGACGGTCCTGCCGGGATGAGGCTCCGGGCACGGCGCCTCGTCCGCGGTTGCGGAATACCGGGCCGGGCAGTTCGGCGGCGGCTCCGTGCCCGGCCGGACGGCCCCTCTGACCATCAATCCCGTGGCCGTCGACCGAGCCCAGCCGCCCCGCACCTGCGGAAGCCTGCCCTGGGGGGCCGGGCAGCATCAGTCGAAGCGCAGCGGCAGGGTGAATCGGTGCATAGCCCCGCCCAGCGCAGCCGGCGCCGGCGGAAAGCGGCCGGCCGCCCGCACCGCCCCCAAGGCGGCGCGATCCAGCGCTGGGTGCCCCGAGGACCGGGTCAGATCGACCCCGTGCAGTGTCCCGTCCCGGGCAATGTCGAGCCGCAGGGTCACCACCCCGGCGACCGGCGCACGGGGGCTGCCCCGCATGATCTGGGCCCGGATCCGTCCGCCCCATTCGCCCATCAGCGTGGCCCGCGCCTGCTCTGACAGTGCCGCCTCTGCGCTCCCCGCTCGCCCCTCGGCCGCGCGATCCCCGCGCCCGGCGGCCTGCCGGCGGGGCGTGTCCGGC
>SKMM01000311.1 GCA_007121055.1 Paracoccaceae bacterium
ACCCGCCCGGCGGGGTCGGGACGGGGCGGGCCGGTGGGCGAACGGCCCCCCCGACCGCGACGACACATCCACCCGGATTCCCCCTGCCCCCGCCCGCCGGCATGCGCTAGGCTGGCCCCACATCCTCCCGCGCAGACGGCCCAGATTGCAGATCTACCTTCCCATCGCCGAGGTCACCGCCAATGTCGCCATGCTGCTGGGCATCGGCGGGGTCGCGGGGTTGCTGTCGGGGCTGTTCGGGGTGGGCGGGGGTTTTCTCATCACGCCGCTTCTGCTGTTCATCGGCATCCCGCCCGCGGTGGCCGTGGCCACCGGCGTCAACCAGGTCGTGGCCTCCTCCGTCACGGGCGTGCTCGCGCATCTGCGCCGGCGCAACGTGGACCTCGTGATGGGCAACGTGATGCTCGCGGGCGGCCTTCTGGGCTCGGTCGGCGGCATCTGGGTCTTCGCCACCATGCGCGCGCTGGGGCTGACGGAACTGCTGGTGCAGCTGTCCTACGTCCTCTTCCTCGGCATCATCGGCCTCCTGATGCTGCAGGAGGGCATCCGGACCCTGCGCCGCAACCGCCTCCCCGACGCCCCGCGCCGCCGGCTCCACCAGCACTCCTGGGTCCACCGGCTGCCCTTCAAGATGAAGTTCCGCACCTCGGGCCTCTACATCTCGGTCATCCCGCCGCTGGCGATCGGCGCCACGGTGGGGGTGCTCGCGGCCATCATGGGGGTGGGCGGCGGGTTCCTGATGGTCCCCGCGATGATCTATCTTCTGGGCATGCCCACCAAGGTCGTCGTGGGCACCTCGCTCTACCAGGTGATCTTCGTCGCGGCCTTCACCACCGTGATGCACGCACTCACCACCCAGGCCGTGGACATCGTGCTGGCGCTCTTCCTCATCCTCGGCGGTGTGTTGGGCGCGCAGCTCGGCACCCGCCTCGGGCTGCGCCTCAACGCCGAGCAACTCCGCATCCTCCTCGCCCTCATCGTTCTCGCCGTCGCGGGCCGGATCGGCCTCGACCTCGTCCTCACCCCGGACGAACTCTATTCCATCGTCGTCACCGGATGACCCCCATGCGCCTTGCCCTTGCCCTCACAGCCCTCCTGCTCACCACCCTCCCCGCGCGGTCCGAGGAGGTGCTGGCGGGCCTCAGCCAGACCGCGCTTGCCCTCACCGCCACCTTCACCGGCTCCGAAATCCTCGTCTACGGCGCCGTGCGGCGCGAGGCCCCGATCCCCGACGACGCCTCCCCCCTCCACGTCATCGTCACCATCGAGGGCCCGCCCCAGCGCCTCTCGGTCTGGCGCAAGGGCCGCGTCTCCGGCATCTGGATGAACGTCGAGGAGGTCCGCATCGCCCGCGCCCCCAGCTTCTACGCCGTGGCCGCCACCGCGCCCCTCGAGGACATCCTCAGCAACACCGAGGACCTGCGCCACTCCATTTCCGTGCCACGCGCGATCCGCAGCTTCGGCCAGCTCGCCATGGCCGCCGACGCCCCCACCTTCGTCGAGGCGCTAATCCGCCTGCGCCGCGAGGACGGCCTGTTCATCGAGACCCCCAACAGCATGCAGATGCAGCGGGAAACCCTCTTCAGCGGCACGCTCGACCTGCCCGCCAACCTCATCGAGGGGACCTACCGCGCCCGCATCTTCCTCACCCGCGACGGCGAGATCGTCGACCAGTACGAGACCGCCATCGAGGTCCGCATGGCGGGCCTGGGCAGCTGGCTCTCCGCCCTCGCCCGCGACCAGCCGCTGCCCTACGGCCTCCTCGCCGTCCTCATCGCCGTCGCCGCCGGCTGGAGTGCCTCCGCCGCCTTCCGCGCCCTGCAACGCTGACAGGCTGCTGAAAAGCGAGAATGGGCAGCGCCCGCCGGGAAAACCCGTCCTCTTCCCTCCGGCCGATCCCCGAGAGACCGGCGGCGCCCGACCCTGGGAGGGCGCCTCGGATCGTCGGGGTTGCCGCGCTTTATCCCAGCCACCCCCCTCCAACCGCCGAGCCCCTTGCAGCGTCGCAAAGCGCCCTCCCGGGGGGAGGGTCGGGCGCCGCCCGGGCTGGTCGCCCGGGCGAGACCCCGTGGCCAGCGCCTCGAAGACCGTCTACCGGCCTGAGGGTTCCACCCGCGCAGGCGAGGGTTCCCTCAGCCCCGATTACCCAGACCAGGCCACCCCGGGCGCCCCGGTCAGGAACCCGTCGCAGAACCGCCCCCCCGGCGCCAGCGGCCGGGCCTTGGCGTCGACCTCCGCGGGGCCGATCCGGCCTTCCAGCAGCGCCCGGAAGAGCTTGCAGATCTCCACGAACCCCTCCGACTGGGGCTGCAACCGAAGGCCGGCCACCCCTGCCTCGCGCAGCCGCTCCACCGAATGCGCGGCCGAGGCGCAGGCCGCCGACAGCGTCTGAACCCCGTTCACCGCCAGAAACCTCTGCCCGTCCAGCGTGTCCACCGCCCGCCCGTCCGGGTCGCGGTCGCAGACGAACTGACAGTTGTCCTTGGCCCGGTCATGCAGCCGCGCATGGTAGCAGCGCGCCGAGATCGCCAGCGGCAACCGCCCCCAGCCCCAGACCTCCACCGGCACCCCGACCTTCGCCAGCACCTCCACAGACCCCGGCGGCAACTCCGGCGGCAAACACACCCGCGCGGCCCCGCGCCCCGCCAGCCACCCCAGCGTCCCCTCGTTGTACACATTCACCAGCGGCCCCACGGAAAACGCAGCCCCCGGAGGCACATGCGCGAGCGCGGTCAGGTCGTTGACCTCCACCTCCACCCCCGCATCCACCAGCTCGGCCGTCAGGTTCCGCTCCCGCTTCAGCGTCACCAGCGCGAGCGATGTCAAAGCCACCGCCTTGCCGGCCGCCCGCAGCCGCTCCACCGCGACAGGGATCTCCGCCTGATAGAACGGCAGCCGCTTGGAGCAGACCAGCTCCCCCAGCACCACCCGCTCCACCGGCGCCTCATCGGCGAGACGGGAGTAAAAATCCCGCCAGCTCGCCGCATCCCAGAAGAACGGGTTCGGTCCGACCGTCAGTTCCATCCTCATCTCCACGTCTTCGCATAGGCGCCCGTCGTCGCCGCCTGCCCCTCGGACAGCCGCGCCAACTGCCCCACCGGCAGCGGCCGGCCGGCGTCCACCGCCTCCACCGCCGCCCGGAACGACCGCACCACCTCGCGCACATAGGCGCGTGAGCGCTGCCGCCCCTCGATCTTCAGCGCCGTGACGCCGGCCTTCGCCAGTGCCGGGATCAGCTCCGACGCATCGAGGCTCGCGGGGTCCTCGAACACATGCCCCGTCACGCCGCCTGAGGAAAAACACCCCTTGCACAGCGTCGGATAGGGCGCCGGCGCCCCCTTCGCGGCCTTCTGGATGGTGAAGCCCCCCAGCCGCGCGGCCAGCGTCTCGCCCTCCTCCGCGTACACGACATGCGAGGGCGGCGAGCACACCCCGTTCATGTTCGGCGACAGCCCCGTGGCGTAAGACGACAGCGAACACCGACCCTCCGCCATCACGCACAGGCCGCCGAAGACGAACACCTCCGTCTCCACATCGATCTCGCGGTTGATCGCCGTGATCTCGGCCACCGTCAGCACCCGCGGCAGCACCACGCGCCGCACGCCGAAATTCTCGGCATAAAAGTTGATGACATCCGGATTGGCCGCCGCCGCCTGCACCGACAGATGCCGCCGCAGCCCAGGATGCGCTTCGGCTACATGCGCCACCAGCCCCAGATCGGCCAGGATCACCGCATCCGCTCCGGCCGCCTCCGCATCCGCCACCGCCCGGTGCCACACCGCCTGACGGCCCGCGGCGGGAAAGGTGTTGATCGCCACCAGCACCTTCGCCCCATGCCGGTGGGCAAACGCGATCCCGTCCGCCAGCTCCTCCCGACTGAAGTTCAGCCCCGGAAAGTTCCGCGCGTTCGTCTCATCGGCAAAGCCGCAATAGATCGCATGCGCCCCCGCCTCCACCGCCGCACGCAGCGCCGCCGGCGTGCCCGCCGGACAGACCAGCTCCATCATGCCATGCCCCCCTCGACCCGAGTGAGCGCCACCCCCGAGACCCGCTGCATCGCCGCGATCAGCGGCGCCAGCACCGCGCCAAAGGGCCCGGCGAGGGCCGCAATCTCCGCCCCCAGATCCAGCTCCGCGTCGTCGATCGCATTGCGCAGCGCCAGCGCGGCCGACGTATCCCCCTCGATCACCAGATCGCGCGAGAAGAACAGCGCATCCCCGTCATAGGCCCCGTGCACCAGCCCCAGGAGCCCCGCCAAAGGTCCCGCAATCCGCGCATCCGCCTCCGGAGGCCGCCGGTAGAGCGTGATCCGCGTGTGCGTCGGATGCGGATGCATCAGCAAGGTCAGCGGCAGATCAGTGGGATCGATGGCAAAGCGCTTGTCCCCATGCTCGCCCAGCCGGGCGATCAGCCCCGGGTGCCGCGCGATCAGCCGCCGCGCCACCAGCGTCAGCGCCACCCCCATGGGCGCCAGCGGCGCCAGCCGCAGCGGCGCCGTCATCGCCCCGGGAAAAACCGGTATTTCAGGGGCATGTCCAAACATGGTCATCCTCTCTGCAAGGTTTCCCCCTCCTACGCCCGCGCAGGGCCCTGCGACTTGACACAGGTCAAGCTACCCACTGTGCCCGCCTGCTAGACCGCCCCCGCACCGCCACAGGAGGCCGCCATCCGCACCCTGCCCCCCTTTCCCGACCTGCGCGCCTTCCTCGCCCATCTGGAGGGCGAGCGGGACCTCCTGCGCCTCTCCGAGCCCGTCGCCTGCCGCCTGCAGATGACCGCCGTGGCCATGCGCACGCTCGCCGCACAAGGCCCCGCCCTACGCTTCGACCGCCCCACCCTCGACGATGGCAGCCGGTCGCAGATCCCCGTCATCGCCAACCTCTTCGGCACGCCCGGGCGCGTCGCCGCCGGCCTCGGCCTCCCGCTCGAAAACATCCCCGAGCTCGGCCGCTTCCTCGCCGCCCTCCGCGCGCCTGCGCCGGTCGAGGGGATGGCCGACGCCCTCTCCCGCTGGCCCATGCTGCGCGCGGCCCTGTCGGCCCGGCCGAAGCTCCTCCGCCGCGCGCCCGTGCAGGAGGTCGTCACGGAACCCCCCGACCTGACCCAGCTGCCGGTGCAGACCTGCTGGCCCGGCGACGCGGGCCCGCTCATCACCTGGCCCGTGGTCCTGACCCGGCCCGCGGGGTCCGAAGCCCAGGACACCGCCCGCTACAATTCCGGCATCTACCGCGCCCAGGTCATCGGGCCCGACCGCCTCATCCTGCGCTGGCTCGCCCACCGCGGGGGCGCCGCCCACCACCGCAGCTGGGGCACCGAGCCGATGCCCGTGGCCATCGCCCTGGGCGCCGATCCCGCCCTCCTCCTCGCCGCCGCCCTGCCGCTGCCGGAGACCGTCTCCGAACTCACCTTCTCCGGCGCCCTGCGCGGCCAACGCACCGACCTCATCCCCGCCCGCACCATCCCCATGCTGGTCCCCGCGAACGCCGAGATGATCCTCGAAGGCTGGGTCCACCCCGGCGAGACCGCCCCCGAGGGTCCCTTCGGCGACCACACCGGCTACTACAACGCCGCCGAGCCCTTCCCGGTGATGCGCGTCACCGCCCTCACCCACCGCGAAAACCCGCTCTACCTCTCCACCGCCACCGGCCGCCCGCCGGACGAGCCGTCGGTGATCGGAGAGGTCTTCAACCAGCTCGCCCTGCCGGTGATCCGCCAGCAGATCCCCGAACTCGTGGACCTCTGGCTGCCCCCCGCGGCGTGCTCCTACCGCATCGCGGTGGTCAGCATCGCCAAGCGCTATCCGGGGCAGGCGCGGCGGGTGATGCTGGCGCTGTGGGGGATGCTGGCGCAGTTCAGCTACACCAAGATGATCGTGGTGACGGATGCCGACGTGGACGTCCGCAACTGGGACGACATCGCCTGGGTGCTCGCCACCCGCTACGACCCCGGCCGCGACACGGTGCTCCTGCGCGATACCCCCATGGACTACCTCGACTTCGCCTCGCCCGCCGAGGGCCTTGCCGGCAAGATCGGCCTCGACGCCACCACCAAGATCGACGCCGAGACCACCCGCGACTGGGGGACCGTCATGTCCCAATGCCCCGAGGCCGAGGCCTTCGCCGAGCGCCTGCTGGAGGGCCGCCTATGACGTCGCGCGCAAACCACCCGGTCCGCCCGGCCGCCAGCCCCGCGACCGTCGACGGCGTGCCCCTGGGGTGGCTGGGTGGGGGCACATGGCCGGGGAAGCGCGCATGACCCGGGTGGTTCTCGGCGTGGCCGGGGCCTCCGGGGCGGTGCTGGCGCTGGCGGCGGCGGAGCATCTCGCGCGGCTTGGGGCGGAGGTGGATCTGGTGGTCTCGCCCGCCGCGGAGCGCACCCTGGCCGAGGAATGCGGGGCCGGGGCGCTGGCGCGGCTCGAGGGGCTGGCGGCCCGCCGCCACGGCGTGCTGGATGTGGGGGCGGCCATCGCCTCGGGCTCCTGCCCGGTGGCGGGGATGATCGTCGCGCCCTGCTCCATGCGCAGCCTCGCGGCCATCGCCCATGGCCTCGACGACAACCTGCTGACCCGCGCCGCCGGCGTGCAACTGAAGGAACGCCGACCCCTGGTCCTGCTCGCCCGAGAGGCGCCCCTGACGCTCGCGCATCTGCGCAACATGACGGCCGTGACCGAGATGGGCGCCACGGTCCTGCCGCCCGTGCCGGCCTTCTACCTGCGCCCCGCCTCGCTGCAGGCGGCCGTCGCCCAGATCGCCGCCCGGGCGGTGGACCTGCTGCGCCTCGGCCCGCCCGTGGCCAAGGCCTGGGCGCCAGAGGCCTGAGGCCCGGCGCCCCAGGGCACGGCCAGATCCTGCGGGGGCTGCGGCGCCGGTGCAGGCCGGCCTGAGACCACGGGACAGAAGGCGCCCCGGACCCGCGCCGGCCGCGGCCTCAGTGAACCGTCATCTCCAGCCGCGACACGTCATAGCCTGCAGCCTCCAGCACCGAACGGGCCTCGGCCAGCCGCTCCTCGGAAATCTCCGGGCTGCGCGCCAGGATCCAGCCCGCGATGCCCGAGGGCACGCCCACCACCGCGGTCTCGTACTCCTCATCGACCCACAGCACCCAATAGGGCGCCGGGAACGGGATCCAGCCGAGTTGCACCGAGAGCCGCCCGCCCTCCACCACCCAGGCGCTGCCGGAGATGCTGCGCTCGGGCCCGTCGGGCGCACCGATCCGGCAGGCGTTGCGCACCGACAACCGGGCGTCGTCGCGCAGCCCGTACTCGGCCACCGTGGCGGTGCAGCCCTCCTGGAAGCGCACCGGAAACCGCGCGATCTCGTACCAGCGCCCGGCATAGGCCGCCACGTCCAGATCGGCCACCGCCCGCATCGGCACCCCGGTGTCGCGCCAGACCGGCGCGCAGGCCCCCAGCCCCAGCAGGACCGACAGCGCGAGGGCAAGCCCCCTCAAGCCCGCGCCTTGTCCGCGGCCGGAACCTCCGCCTTGGGCGAGAGCCTGCGGAACTTGCCGTTGATCTCGGCGCCGCTGTCCACCGTCACCGTGTCATAGGCCAGCGTCCCGTCGACCTTGGCGGTGGGCTTGACCACCAGCGTGGTGGCCGACACGTCGCCCTGCACGCTGCCGTCCAGGGTGACGAAACCACCCGAGACGTTGCCCTCCACCACCGCGGCCCGCCCGACCACCAGCGCCTGCGCGCTCAGATCGCCCGCGATGCGGCCGTCGAATTCCAGCACGCCGTCGGTGTGCACCGAACCCTCGATGCGCACGTCGGACGCGATCACCGACCGCGCCCCCTCCGCCTGTTGCGTCTTGCCGAACATCGCCCACGCCCCCGTCCTGTGGTTTGCACCGTTCAAGCCGATCCGGGCCCGGTTGACAACCCGCGGCCTACAGCGCGACCTCCGAGGCAAGCCCCCGCTCCACCGCCCGGCGCACCGCCACATCGGCCGCGGCCAGATCCTGCAGCCCCACCCCGGTGCCGTCGAACAGGGTGATGTCGTCGTCGGACTGCCGGCCGGGTGCCGCGCCGTTGATCACCGCGCCGATGGGGTTGATGTCGGCCTCGCGCAACAGCCCCGCGGCGACCGCATGCTGCGCCTCGCCGATGGAGATCGACTGCGCCACCTCGTCGGTGAACACCCGCGCGCGGGCCAGGATGGCGGCCTCGACCTCCTGCTTGCCCTTGGTGTCGGTGCCCATGCAGGCCAGATGTGTGCCCGGCCGCACATGCGCATCCATCACCGACGGCGCGTTCGACGAGGTGATCGTCACGATCACATCCGCCGCCGCCCCCAACGCCTCGAGGCTGACGGCCTCGAAGGGCAGGCCCAGTTCCTCGGCCGTCTCGGCCAGCCGCGGCAGCATCTCGGGGTGATAGTTCCAGCCCACCACCTTCTCGAACTTGCGCACCCGCGCGGCCGCCCGCATCTGGAACGCCGACTGGTGGCCGGCCCCCACCACCCCCAGCACCTTCGCGTCCTTGCGCGCCAGCCGGTCGATGGAAATCGCCGAGGCGGCGGCCGTCCGCAACGCCGTCAGCAGGTTCCCCCCCACCAGCGCCTTCAACTGGCCGCTGTCGGGGTCGAACAGGAACACCGTGGACTGGTGGTTGGGAATGCCCCGGCCCGCATTGCCCGGGAAATACCCCCCCGACTTCACGCCCAGCAGGCCCCCCGCCCGGTCCAGCCCCGACTTGAAGCCATACTGACGCCCCTCGCCCAGCGCCTCGCGCACCACCGGAAAGTTGTAGGCATCGTCGCGGGCCATGGCGGCAAAGGTCGCCTCCACCGCGGCAAAGGCATCCTCCGCACTCACCAGATCGGCGATCAACGCCTCGGGCACCACCAGCATGCTTTTTCTCCTCTGTCCCATGCAAAGGGCGCCGAGGGTGGCCCCCGGCGCCCGAAACTAGCCTCGACGGCTCAGTAGGCCTTGCCGCGTGCGCTCACCGGCCAGACCACCTCGACCTTGCCGTTCCGCACGCCGACATACCAGTCGTGCACGTTGCAGGTGGGGTCGCAGTGGCCCGGCACCAGCCGCAGCTTCTCGTTGACCTTCAGCACGTTGCCGGTGTCTTCGATCACCCCGTGCTCGTCCGAGCACTTCACGTATTTCACGTCGTCCCGGCCGTAGATGAAGGGCAGGCCGCTGTCCACCGACTGCGCCTTCAGCCCCGCGTCGCAGATCGCCTTGCCCGGCTTGGCGTGGCTCATCACCGAGGTCAGGATGAACAGCGCGTTCTCCCATTCCCCCTGGTCGATCCGCTTGCCGTCCTTGTCCAAGATACGGCCGTAATCGGCATCCATGAACGCATAGGACCCGCACTGCAGCTCGTTGTACACGCCCGAGGTCGACTCGAAATAATAGCTCCCCGTGCCGCCGCCGCCGACGATATCGCACTCGATCCCCTCGGCCTTCAGCGTGTCCACGGCGTCCTTCACCATGGCCACGGCCACGTCGATCTTGGCCTTGCGGTCCTCATAGCTGTCCATGTGCTGCATGGCGCCCTGATAGGCCTGGATGCCGGAAAACTTCAGCCCCGGCGCCGCCTCGATGGCCTTGGCGATCTCGACGACGGCCGGAGTCGTCGTCACCCCACAGCGCCCGGCGCCGCAGTCGATCTCCACCAGACACTCGATGGTGGTGCCATGCTTCTGCGCGGCCGCCGACAGATCGGCCACATTCTCCAGATCGTCCACACAGCAGATCGCCCGCGCGCCCAGCTTGGGGATGCGCGCCAGCCGGTCGATCTTGGCCGGATCGCGCACCTGGTTGGACACCAGCACGTCCTTGATGCCGCCGCGCGCGAACACCTCCGCCTCGCTCACCTTCTGGCAGCACACGCCCACGGCGCCGCCCAGCTTCTCCTGCAGCTTGGCCACATCCACCGACTTGTGCATCTTGCCATGCACCCGGTGGCGCATCCCATGCTCGCGCGCATAGTCGCCCATCTTCTTGATGTTGCGCTCCAGCGCATCGAGGTCCAGCACAAGGCAGGGCGTCTGGATATCGGCCTCGTCCATCCCCGGCAGCGCGGGGATGTCATAGCCCACTTCAAGTTCTTCGAATTTCGTCGGTGCGTTCATGTCGGCCTCCCGGTCTTTGATTGGCGGATTGGCAATGGCTCAGGACTTGATCCAGGGCAGCTTGTCCAGATCGACATTGCCCCCGGTGATGATCACCCCCACGCGCTTGCCGCGGAACACCTCGGGGTTCTTGAGGATCGTGGCGAGCGGCGGCGCGCAGGACGGCTCCATCACGATGCGCAGCCGCTTGAAGGTCAGCTTCATCGCGTCGATGATTTCCTGCTCCGAACAGGTCAGGATGTCGGTGACGTAGTTCGACACGAAATGCCAGGTCCGCTCCTTCAGCGGCACCTTCAACCCGTCCGCGATCGTCTCCGGCGCGTCATCGGCGATGATGTGGCCCGCGTGGAAGCTGCGGTACGCATCGTCCGCCTGCTCGGGCTCGGCGGCATAGATCTGCACCCCCGGCGCGATGGAGGACAGCGTCAGGCAGGTCCCCGACACCATGCCGCCGCCCCCGATGGGCGCGATCACGGCATCCAGACCTTCCACCTGCTCCACAAGCTCCCGCGAGCATGTCCCCTGCCCCGCGATCACCCGCGGGTCATTGTAGGGGTGCACGAATTCGGCCCCCGTCTCCTCCTGCACCTTGGCAAAGGTCGCCTCGCGGGACGACGTCGAGGGTTCGCACTCCACGATCCGCCCGCCATAGCCCACCACGGCGTCCTTCTTGGCCTGCGGCGCCGTGCGCGGCATCACCACCGTGCAGGGGATGCCCCGCCGTCCCGCGGCATAGGACAGCGACAGCGCATGGTTGCCCGAGGAATGCGTCGCCACCCCCAGCTTCGCCTGCGCCTCGTCGAGCCCGAACACCGCGTTGCAGGCCCCGCGCACCTTGAAGGCGCCCGCCTCCTGGAAATTCTCGCACTTGAAGAACAGCTCGGCCCCGGTGAGCTGGTTCAGCGCCTCCGACACCAGCACCGGCGTGCGCCGGACATGCGGCGCGATCCGCTCATGCGCCGCGATCACGTCCTCGAATGTCGGAATGTCGAGCCCGTCGAGATCCTTCATCGTTCCCTCCG
>SKMM01000048.1 GCA_007121055.1 Paracoccaceae bacterium
CGATGGCCGACAGCGTGACCATCGCCAGCACCACGAAGATGTCCTGCACGATCAGGAACCCCAGCGCGATCTTGCCATGCAGCGCGCCGATTTCCTGCTTGTCCGACAACAGCTTGACGATGATGATGGTCGACGAGAACGTCAGCGCCACGGCGATGTAGAGCGACACCACCGGGTCGATCCCCAGCGCCAGACAGATCAGGAACCCGAAGGCCGCGGTGAAGCCCACCTGCCCGAGCCCCGTGGCCACCGCCACCTTCCCGAGGTTGCGCACGAGCGAAACGTCCAGCTTCAGCCCCACCAGGAACAGCAGCACCGCAATCGAGATCTGGCTCAGCGTGTTGATGAAGTCGGTGGAGCTCACCAGCCCCAGCGCGTCGGGCCCTGCCAGTACCCCCACCGCGATGAACGCCACCACCAGCGGCTGGCGCAGCAACAGCCCCACGAACCCCACGGCCGCGGCCAGCAGCACCAGCACCGCAATCTCGTAGAAGATCGTCTCGAAGGCGATGTCCATCCCGGCACTCCCGCAAATTCCCGCCCCGGGGGGATACACGCCCCGGCCGCCGATTGGAAATCCCCCGGCTTGAGCGTCCGCCCCCGCGCCGCTATCACCCGCCCCGACCCCCAGCGAAAGGCCTCCGATGATCCCGCGCTATTCCCGCCCCGAGATGGTGGCGATCTGGTCGCCCGAGACCCGCTTCCGCATCTGGTTCGAGATCGAGGCCCATGCCTGCGACGCCATGGCCGATCTGGGCGTGATCCCGCGCGAGAACGCCGCCGCCGTCTGGCGCGCGAAAGACGCGACCTTCGACGTCGCCCGCATCGACGCCATCGAGGCCGTCACCAAGCACGACGTCATCGCCTTCCTCACCCATCTGGGCGAAATTGTCGGCGTCGAGGAGGCCCGCTTCGTCCACCAGGGCATGACCTCCTCGGACGTGCTCGACACCGCCTTCAACATCCAGCTCACCCGCGCGGCCGACCTCCTGCTCGCCGACCTCGACGCGCTGCTGGCCGCGCTCAAAAGCCGCGCCATCGAGCACAAGGACACCATCTGCGTCGGCCGCAGCCACGGCATCCACGCCGAGCCCGTCACCTTCGGCCTGAAGATGGCGCAGGCCTATGCCGAGTTCGACCGCGCCCGCGCCCGCCTCATTGCCGCCCGCGCCGAGATCGCCACCGGCGCCCTCTCCGGCGCGGTGGGCACCTTCGCCAACATTGACCCGAGGGTCGAAGCCCATGTCTGCGCCCAGCTCGGCCTCACGCCCGAGCCCATCTCCACCCAGGTGATCCCCCGCGACCGCCACGCGATGTTCTTCGCCACCGTCGCCGTCATCGCCTCCTCCATCGAGCGTCTGGCCACGGAAATCCGCCACCTCCAGCGCACCGAGGTGCTGGAGGCCGAGGAATATTTCAGCCCCGGCCAGAAGGGCTCCTCGGCCATGCCGCACAAGCGCAACCCGGTCCTGACCGAAAACCTCACCGGCCTTGCCCGCATGGTCCGTTCCATGGCCCTGCCCGCGATGGAGAACGTGGCGCTCTGGCACGAGCGCGACATCTCCCACTCCTCGGTGGAGCGCATGATCGGCCCCGACGCCACCGTCACCCTCGACTTCGCACTGGCCCGCCTGACGGGCGTGATCGACAAGCTGCTCGTCTACCCCGAGCGCATGCAGTCCAACCTCGACCGCCTCGGCGGCCTCGTCCACTCCCAGCGCGTCCTGCTGGCGCTGACGCAAGCCGGCCTCAGCCGCGAGGACGCCTACGCCACCGTCCAGCGCGCCGCCATGAAGACCTGGGAGGAGGGGCGCGACTTCCAGACCGAACTCGCCGCCGACCCCGCCGTCACCGGCGCGCTGGGGGCCGAGGGTCTGGCCGACCTCTTCGACCTCGCCCACCACACCAAACACGTGGACACGATCTTCGCCCGCGTCTTCGGCGCCTGATCCTTGGGCAGTCCGGCGCGAGCATAGGGGCGGATTCCTGCGTAATTCGCCCCTTGGGCGAAATTTGCTTGCCTCACGGACCCGCGCCCTATCTGCTGCAACTCGTGCAACCGTTGGGAGACGTGCCATGAAGCTCAAGCTTACCCTTGCCGCCGTCGCGCTTGCCCTTGCGCCGGGCATGGCCGCCGCCATGTGCAGCTGGGAGAAGACGCAGAAGTCGGCCTCGCAGTGCGGCGCTGGCCAGGTCTGGGACGCCGACAGCCAGTCCTGCATCACCCCGCCCAGCAGCTGATCCGACCCGCGCGACCGCGCGCCGGCGCCGCCCCTCGGGGCGGCGTTTTTCGTTGCCAACCCGGGTATCGGGGCCGCCTTGCCCCCATCGCAGATCTTCGCCGCCCGCTCCAGGCGCGGTGTCTGGCCAAGCGGCCGCGCCGCCGACGCAGCCTGCGACAGCTTTCGCACCCGGGGCGCGGTTCGAGTGACGCTGCGGTGCAGGACGTCCGATCAGCGCCAGCTCCACGGACGCTCGCCCACAAGGTCCCGGGCCGCAACGATGGCAAAGCCGTCGGCCGACGGCCAGACCGCCAGGGCTCCGCTGCGCCGCAGGCTGATCCGGTCCAGCAGCAGGCACCCGCCCGCCACGCCCTCGGGCGCCTCGTTGCCAAGAATCACCAACACCCCGTCGCGGCACCACTCCGCCACCCGCTCCGCTGCGCCCCGGCCCGTCAGGTGCACGCCCGGCCGGCCGTCCAACTCGAACAGCAGTACCCCCGTGCCGCGCTCCACCCCCGGCCGGGCTGCGGCCTCCTCCGGGGCCGCGCCGTCGCCATCGGCCTGCAACCAGCTCTCCGACACGAATCGCTCGCCCGTGGCCTTGGACAGCACCCGCCCCTCGGGCCCCATCACCCCGATCAGGGTCCCGGTGTCGGCCACCAGCAGCGGCGGCCGCGGCGCCCCGGGCCAGCCCGCCAGCGCCAGCGCCGTCACCGCC
>SKMM01000268.1 GCA_007121055.1 Paracoccaceae bacterium
AGTTCCTGATGGATATGGACACCGACCGGTTCTACTTCATCGAGGTCAATCCGCGGGTGCAGGTGGAGCACACCGTCACCGAGGAGGTAACGGGCATCGACATCGTCAAGGCCCAGATCCGGATCGCGGAAGGCGCCACCCTGTCCGAGGCCACCGGAAAACCCAGCCAGGGCGACGTGCAGCTGTCGGGCCACGCGATCCAGTGCCGGGTCACCACCGAAGACCCGATGAACAATTTCGTGCCCGATTACGGGCGCATCACGGCCTATCGCTCGGCCACCGGGATGGGCATACGGCTGGACGGGGGTACCGCCTACAGCGGCGCCGTCATCACCCGCTATTACGACTCGCTGCTGGAGAAGGTCACCGCCTGGGCGCCGACGCCCGAGGAGGCCATTGCGCGGATGGACCGGGCCTTGCGCGAGTTCCGCATCCGCGGGGTGGCGACGAACATCGACTTCGTGATCAACCTGCTCAAGCACCCCGAATTCCTCGGCGACGCGTACACCACCCAGTTCATCGACACGACCGATGGGCTGTTCAAGTTCCGCAAGCGGCGGGACCGGGCGACCAAGATCCTGACCTACCTCGCCGACATCACCGTCAACGGCCATCCGGAAGTGGCGGGCCGGCCCAAGCCGCGGCCCGAGCTGAAGGCGCCGCGCCCGCCCGAGTTCGAGGGCGCGCCGCCGACCGGCACTCGCACGATGCTCGACCGCGACGGCCCGCAGGCGCTGGCCGACTGGTTGCGGGATCAACCACATCTGCTGCTGACCGATACCACGATGCGCGATGCGCACCAGTCGCTGCTGGCGACCCGGATGCGCTCGCTCGACATGATCCGGGTGGCGCCGGCCTACGCCACCGGCCTGCCGCAGCTCTTCTCGGTGGAGTGCTGGGGCGGGGCGACCTTCGACGTGGCGTATCGTTTCCTGCAGGAGTGCCCTTGGCAGCGGCTGCGCGACATCCGCAAGGCGATGCCGAACGTGATGACGCAGATGCTGCTGCGGGGCGCCAACGGGGTGGGCTACACCAATTACCCCGACAACGTCGTGAAGTTCTTCGTCCGACAGGCGGCGGACACCGGGGTGGACGTGTTCCGCGTGTTCGACTCGCTGAACTGGGTCGAGAACATGCGCACCTCGATGGATGCGGTGCTGGAGACGGGCAAGGTGCTGGAGGGAGCGATCTGCTACACCGGCGACATCCTCGACCCCGACCGCGCGAAGTATGGCCTGAAATACTATGTGGCGCTGGGCAAGGAACTGCGGGACGCGGGCTGCCATATCCTGGGGCTGAAGGACATGGCGGGGCTGCTGAAACCCGCCTCGGCCTCCGTGCTGGTGCGCGCGTTGAAGGAGGAGGTGGGGCTGCCCATCCACTTCCACACCCATGACACGAGCGGGCTGGGCGGCGCCACGATCCTGGCCGCGGCCGAGGCCGGCGTGGATGTGGCGGATGCGGCGATGGATTCGCTCTCGGGCAACACCTCGCAGCCGACGCTCGGGTCCATCGTCGAGGCGCTGCGCAACACGCCCCGCGACACCGGGCTCGACATGGCCGCGATCCGGCGGATCAGCGACTACTGGGAGCAGGTGCGCGGCCATTACGCGGCCTTCGAGACCGGCCAGCAGGCGCCCACCTCCGAGGTGTATCTGCACGAGATGCCGGGCGGGCAGTTCACCAACCTCAAGGCGCAGGCACGCTCGATGGGGCTGGAGGACCGCTGGCCCGAGGTGGCGCGGGCCTATGCCGACGCCAATGCGATGTTCGGGGACATCGTGAAGGTGACGCCGTCATCGAAGGTCGTGGGGGACATGGCGCTGGTGATGGTGGCGCAGGGGCTGACGCGCGCGCAGGTAGAGGATCCGGGGGTCGAGGTGTCGTTCCCGGACTCGGTGCTGGACATGCTGCGGGGCAATCTGGGGCAGCCGCCGGGGGGCTGGCCCGCGGGGCTGGTGAAGAAGGCGCTGAAGGACGAGGCGCCCTTCACCGACCGGCCCGGTCTGCATGCCCATGCCATCGACATCGAGGACACGCGGACCCGCGTCATCGAGGAACTGGAAGGCTTCCGCGTCGATGACGAGGATCTGGCGGGGTACCTGATGTATCCGAAGGTCTTTCTCGATTACATGGGGCGGCACCGGATCTACGGGCCGGTGCGGACCCTGCCCACGCGCAACTTCTTCTACGGGATGGCGCCGGGCGAGGAGATCGCGGTGGAGATCGACCCCGGCAAGACGCTGGAGATCCGGCTCATCACCGTGGGCGAGACCACCGAGGAAGGCGATGTCCGGGTGTTCTTCGAACTCAACGGTCAGCCGCGCACGATCCGGGTGCCCAACCGCAAGGTGAAGGCGGCGGCCCCCGCGCGGATGAAGGCGGCCGAGGGCAACCCGGCGCATGTCGGCGCGCCGATGCCGGGGGCGGTGGCGGCGATCGCCGTGAACCCGGGGCAGAAGCTGCAGCCGGGCGACCTGATCCTGACCATCGAGGCGATGAAGATGGAGACCGGCCTGCACGCCGAGCGCGGCGGCACGGTGAAGGCCGTGCATGTCCAGCCGGGTGCCCAGATCGAGGCCAAGGACATGCTGATCGAGTTCGAGACCGAGGCGGAGGGCTGATCCCCCCCCTGCGGGTCCGTGGCACCGAAACCGGCGCCTCGGGGGCATCGAGCCCCCTCGGCGCCGGCGCGGGGCAAGCCGCGCGGGCCCGGCGGCGCAGGCCCGCCGTCACCGCAGGCACGATCCCTGCCACCGCCGGGGCAGGGCGGCGCGGTCAGGCGCCGAGGATGGCGATGACGTAGGCGCGGGTCTCGGCATAGGGGGGGATGCCGCCATGGCGGACGACCTTCTCTGGACCCGCATTGTAGGCCGCGAGCGCCAGCCGCCAGGACCCGAACCGGTCGTACATCATCCGCAGGTAGCGTGCGCCGCCCTCGAGGTTCTGATCGGGTGAGTGTATGTCCACCCGCAGCAGCGCGGCGGTGCCCGGCATCAGCTGCGCCAGCCCCACCGCGCCCTTGGTCGACACCGCCGTCGGGTTCCAGGCCGATTCGCGCTGCACGAGGCGCAGGAACAGATCCTCGGGGACGGCATGACGGCGGGCGGCGGCGCGTGCGGGCTCCAGCCAGGGCCCGCGATATCCCCCGCGCCAGGCGGGGATCGCGGCATCGCGCCGGGTCGAGGGGGGCAAAAGGCGGGCAGAGTGGGAATATTGCTGCGCAAGCCGGCCGTCGAGCAGCCGCGACTGCGTCTCCAGCGCCCGCATCCGCTCGGGGCTGGCGGGCAGGTTGCCCTGGGCCGGCGCCTCGGCCGCCACCAGGCAGACCCCCGCCGTGATCGCCAACATCCGCCGCATCCATCCCTCCTGTCCGCCGCGGCGCATCCTAGCCGCCCGGGCCGTCCCGCGCCAGCACCGCGGCTTTCCCTGCGCCGCGCGCTGTGGTGTAAACGATGCCAAGTCACATCGCAGAATCGAGGAGGCGCCCATGGCGGGGTCGGTGAACAAGGTCATCCTGGTGGGCAATCTGGGCCGCGACCCCGAGGTGCGGACCTTTCAGAACGGCGGCAAGGTCTGCAACCTGCGCATCGCCACCTCCGAGCGCTGGCGCGACAAGAACACCGGCGAGAACCGCGAGCGCACCGAATGGCACAGCGTGGCGATCTTCGCCGAGCCGTTGGCGCGCATTGCCGAGCAGTACCTGCGCAAGGGCTCCAAGGTCTACATCGAGGGGCAGCTCGAGACCCGGAAATGGCAGGACCAGTCCGGGCAGGACCGCTACTCCACCGAAGTTGTGCTGCGGCCCTATCGTGGCGAGCTGACGCTGCTCGACGGCCGCAGCGAGGGCGGTGGCGGGGGCGGCGGCTATGACCGCGGCGACGATTATGGCGGTGGCAGCCGGGCGCCGGCGGGCGGCATGGGCGGCGGGCGCAGCGATCTGGACGACGAAATCCCGTTCTGACCCCTTGCCGGCGCGCGCCGGCGCCCCAGACCCACATCCGCACAGCCAACGGAGCCCAGCCATGCCCGAGATCGGTGACACCGCCCCCGACTTCACCCTGCCCCGCGACGGCGGCGGCGAGGTCAGCCTCTCCGCCCAGCGCCCGAAGAAGGTCGTGGTCTATTTCTACCCCCGCGACGACACCTCGGGCTGCACCAAGGAGGCGCTGGGCTTCACCGAGGCCGCCGAGGAATTCGGGGGCGCCGACACGGTGGTCATCGGCATCTCCAAGGACGGCGTGGCCAGCCACGACAAGTTCGTCAAGAAACACGGCCTTTCGGTGATCCTCGGCTCGGACGAGCATTCGGACGTCTGCGAACGCTACGGCGTCTGGGTCGAAAAGGCGATGTACGGCAAGAAATACATGGGCATCGAGCGCAGCACCTTCCTGATCGACCGCGAGGGCCGCATCGCGCAAGTATGGAAAAAGGTTAAGGTTCCTGGCCATGTTGAGGCGGTTCTAGAGGCTGCGAAAGGCCTCTGAGCCCTGCGCCAAATCGACCCCAAACAGGACATTCGTCGGAAGAAAATCGGAACGGGCGCCGCGGCGGCGAGCGGGTGGTTCGGCGGCATGCCGCATCCGGTACCAATGCCCGGCCGATGCCGCAGCCCGCGGACCGGTGGCGGACATTTGCTTTCTCTCTCCGCGCCCGAGAATCCGAAGTCCACCACCGGTCCCGAGCCGCGGCCGAAGCGCGCCCATTGGCACCGGATGGGCCTGCTACCAGATAGGCCAGCCGTCCGGGCCGAACTCCACCCGGCGGCGCGGCGTGCGGCCCTGCGCCCGCGCGGCCTCGGCGCTGGTCTTTGCCCGGTGACACGGATCGCAAATCGCGGCGAGGTTACCCGGGTCATCGGTCCCGCCCTGCGCCTTGGGCACGATGTGGTCCACAGCCGTCGCCGGGGTCAGGCGGCCCGCCTTGGCGCAGGTCTGGCACAGGTAGCTATCGCGGGCGAGGATGCGCTCGCGCAGCTTCACCCACCTGTGGCCATAGCCTCGGGCGTGCCGGCTGCGGTTGGTGTGCTGCCACGTCATCGGCGCCCCGCGGCGGTTTCCAACTCCAGCCGCAGCCCGCGCACCAGCGCCCAGGCGTCGTGCCACGGCCCCGGCCGCGACCATGCGGGCGGTGCATCCGCGTCGGTGGCCAGCGGCGAGGGCTGCCACGGGCGCAGGTCGAGCGCGCGGTGCAGCGCCAGCCGGTCCCCGGCGACGAAAGCCTCGACGGCCTCGGGCGTGATCCGGTGGCGGCGGGCCTTGGCGCTGCGGGCCTTCACCGGCATGTGGCGCCCTCCAGCCCGGCGCGGATGTCGCGCATATCATCCGCCGAAAGCGCGCACAGCACCGGAACGCCCAGCGCAACGGCGAGGGCATCGTCGGCGACGTAGTGCGGCCCGAGGGCATCCGGCCCGACCTCGCGGAACCGGGCGACGGCCTCGGCCGTGATGCGGCGGCGGGCCTTGCTGGCGCGATGCTTCACCGGCATGTCGAAGGCTCCCCGAATTGCTCCAGCGCCCACGGCTGGGCCCGGTTTTGCTGGAGCGGGTCACGGCCGCGCAGGAAGGCGTCGCCGAACTGCGCCCACGCCTCGCGGGCTTGGGCATGGGCGGCTGCATCGTCATGGATGCCGAACGGCCGCAGGTCGCCGAAGAAGTCGTGCCCGGTCTCGAAAAGCACCGACCACGCGGGCGCGGCATCGGCCCGGCGTTTTGCGGCGCGTCGCTTCACTGGCATCTCAAAGCCTCCGGTTTGAGCGGAGCGCGGGCGGGCGGGCATCCTGCGCCGGCCCGTCCACGTCCAAGTCCAATTCGCGCACCAGCCGGGCGAAGGCGAGGCGGGCGTCGCGCTCGATGTTGACGGCCGGGTGCGGCTTGCGGCCCCCGTCGCCGGTGACACACACCAGCCCCTCGGCGGCGACCAGATCGCGGGCCTGGGCGGCCCGGTCGAACGCCTCACACGCCAGCGTCAACAGGCGGGTGTGATGCGGCTCCAGCGCATAGTCCTCGTGAACCTGCACCCACCATGCGCCGGTGTCGGGGGCGAGATGGGCGGGCGGTTTCAGCTTGCGTGCGGGCATCTCTCGGCCTCCAGAAAATCGAACCGGGGCGGGCTTTGTGAAAGGAAAGGGATGCCGCCGGTCCCCGCTCGGGCGGTCGGCAGGCTCAACACTCCCCCCCGGCCCTATGCCGGCTCGATCCCGAGGGCGGCCGGCTCGATCCCCTCGGGCAACTCGAAGGACACCACCACCTCGGCGCCGTCCGTATCCGTGTCGGCGAAGATGATGACGGTGCGGCCATCCTCGGCCAGAAGCACATCGGTCTGGTCGGGGCGTCTCACTGGTCGCCCTCCGCTGGCCTCTGCCATCCTTGCGTCGTCACCCGGTGGCGCGGCTTGGTGGCCTTCTCCTGCGCGGCCTCCAGGGCGGCGATGCGCTGGCGCAGCGGTGCGACCTCGCGCTCGATCATGGCGGCGGCGCCCTTCACCACTTCGTCGGCGAGGCGGTCAACGTCGAGCCCGGCCATCAGTCGGCCTCCGGCAGATCAAGGGCGGCGACAGCGTTGGCCCGGTGGCGTTCGCACCCGAAGGCGGCGACCACGCGCAGCGCGACCATGCCGGTCTGGAACACGGACACCAACTGTCCCGCGGTGTCGGTCGGATTGGTCATCATCTTGAGCGCGGCACCGCGGGCAAGGTCGATGTCGATGCCGCCCTCGTTCACAAGGAAGCCGCTGGCATCGGCCAGGATCAGCCGGCCCGGCGCTATGCGGTCGGACACCATGCAATCGAGGTTCAGCACCCGGCCGCCGACAGGCGACATGCTGGGGAACAGCGGCCCGCCGTCCTGATCCTCGGCCGTGGCGAGGCGCGTTGCCATGGTCGCGCCGGCCATCCACACCAGCCGCTCGGCGCCAGTGGTGGCGACGGCCTCCAGCATCTCGCGCAGGTCGGCAAGGCTGGGCGTATCCTCGGCCGCCTCGGTCGGGGTCACGGCGTCCAGCACCACAGCGAGGAAGGTGTCATCAACGGCGGCAACGGCGGCGCGCTGCAACTCGCGGCGCAGGGCGGCGAAGCTGGCGGGGTCGGTCTGGTCCAGCAGCTCGCGCGACAGGGCGACGATGCCGCCGGTCTTGCGCGGGGTCAGCAGCCTTTCATCGAAACCGCCGGCCACCACCGGCAGGAAGCTGTTTTCGGCCGTCGCGCCTCCGACCTCCAGCGCCGCGCAGGCGACGGTTTTCTGGAACATGGGGAACTCCCACGCCAGCGGGGTGAAGCGATAGAACAGGCTCGCAGGCCGCAGGCTTTCGATGAACCCGACAGCGGCGCCGCCCTGATCGGCGAGGCGGGCGGCCCATTCCTGATCTGACAGGGCTGCGCCCGGCGATGCGGCCTTGAGGCGCAGAAAATCGACAGCGGCCCCGGCGGCGCCCTCGCGCTCTGCCTTTGCCGCCGCGTCGGTCGCGTTACGGGATGCGCCCAGCGCCATCGCGGCCCGGACGAAAGAGCCGGCGAGCCGGTCGGCTGCGGCGCGGGTGGTGAGTGTGGTCATGGTCGGCCTCTCGTTTGCTGGCGTCCAGTGTATGCCGGCGGCGGTGTGGCCCTAAGCGGGCTTGCGGTTTCGGCACCGCGCGAAACCACGCGCCAAAGGGTGCCGCCGCGGTCGGTGCCGATGCGGATAACGCCGCGCCCCTCACGCTGCGCCAGCCATCGCCCCAGGGCGTGCGGCCCCTCGATGCCGGCGCGCTGCAGCTCGTGCGGCAGGTCGGGCATCCGCAGCCCGGCCGCCTGCGCGGCCTCGGTGGCGTGCTGTGCGGCCGTCCACGCCTCCCCCGACAGGAAGGCATCGCGGCCGAAGGTTGCCGCCAGCGCAGCGACCAGAGGCTCGGGCGCGGTGTCGCTTGCGTTCATCGCCTCCAATGCCGCGGCGATCCGCTCGGCGGCGTCGGCGAGGCGGGCGAGGGCCGGATCGGTCATCGCCACGCCTCCGGGTCGAACACATCAGGATCGCGCTGCGGGTCGTATCCGGGCGCATCCTCGTGATAGGCGCCGGGGTCGGCGTTGGCGTATAAGTCGCTCCACCCCTCGGCGCCGCTCGCAACTTTGCAACCGCCCTTTTCCGTCAATGGGTTAGGCGTGTTTTCATCCGCAACCGGCGCGGCGCGGTTGCGACTTTGATTGCCGTCTAAGGCATTGGAAACGCTAGAGAGTTGCGAAGTTTCGGGCTGTTCAGGGGGTTGCGGCAGGTATCTCTCTGCAGCGGCCTGCACCTCGTCGCGCAGATACACCCGGGCGAAGTCGCCGTGCAGCTTCTTGGCCTTGGAACGGATGCCGAAGGGTTTGAGCAGCCGCGCCACCGACTGCACCGTGGCGGGCCTGCCGTGCTTCCACTCGGCCCAGGGGCGGTCCTCCATCTCGACCAGCGCGGCGACCACCTCGGTGGTGGGCAGGCGGCTGACGATGTTGGCGGGGCCTCGTGCCTCGAAGATCGTCAGCACGTCGCGCAGGAGCATGATGCCGGCGGGCTCGGCGTCGTCATCCTCGCCCGCGCCATGGGCGAGGTAGGCGGCGGCGATGCGCTCGGGCCACGGCCCGTCCAGCGCCTCGGCGATGCGGTGGAGCGGCGTCCAGTTGTCCCGGCGGCGGTCGTCGCCACACTGCCCGGGCTCGCCCTCCATCGCGCCCAGCGTGAGGCGGTGGTCGGCGGCCCAGCGCGCGGCCCGACGGCGCAGGCGCAGCATCCGCTCGAACAGGTCCACCGGCATCCGGGCCACCGTCTCGGCGGGCAGGCGGCGCCGCAGCCCGATGACGATGGAGCGCGATACGAGGGTGTCGCGCTGGCCCCCGATGCCCGCAATCGCCATGGGCGCCCAGGTGGAGAAATGCGCGGGCAGAAGCTCGCCCTTCACCTCGACGGTGCGCAGCACCCGGGCGGTGCGCTTGGTGTGGCCCGAATTGAGGATGCCGTTAAGCTTGGCGTTATCCTTGGTCCAGGTCTGGCGCAAGGTGAAGGTGCCCGGCCATGTCGAAGAGGTGCTGGAGGCCGCGCGCGGCCTGTTACGCCCATGACGGCGCGTTGCACTGCCCGGATCGGCTTCGGGGCTGACGCCGCCGGCTGTTCGCTGGGGTCGGACCGGGGGAGCGCCGCCGCGCCTCGCCGGTCCCAAACACCAGGGTCTTGCCCTAAGGACACGGCCCGCCGCGCACGGCCCGGCGGGTCTGGACAGCGCGGGCTGGGCGCGGCAGTGTCGCCACGGCGATATGGAGACTTACAGATGGCGATTGTTGCCGAACGGCCGTGGCATTTCATTCCGGTGGGCGTCCTCGCGCTGCTCTGGCATGCCGGAGGGGCGCTCGATTACCTGCTGACGCAGCTGGATTTCACCCCCTACACCAGCCAGGTGCCCCCGGAATGGCTTGTCTATTTCGACAACATGCCGGCTTGGGTAACCGGGGCCTGGGCCATCGGCGTCTGGGGCGGCCTGCTGGGCGCGGTGCTGCTGGTGATGCGGGAGCATTGGGCGCCGCTGGCGCTGGCGGCCTCCTTCGTGGGCGTGGCGGCGGCGACGGTGTGGCTGACTCTGATCTCCAACCCGCCGATGCAGCAGGTCGTGGGGATGGAGTTCACGATCGTCATGCTCGTGGCGACGGCCGCTGCGCTGGTGCTGTGGCTCTATGCCCGCTGGATGCGGCGGGTGAATGTGATCGCCTGATACGGGGCGGTCAGGCCTCCCGACCGGCGCGCCAGGCGGCCCAGGCCTCTGGGGTGTCCAGATCGATCAGTGCGCGATCGCCGGCCAGAGGGTAGGGCGCGATCTCGCCTTGATGGGCCTGCAGGATCGCGCGCGCGCCGGTGTCTCCGTGCAATGCCGCGAGTTGCACAAGGAATCGTGCCGGCAGGATGACCGGATGGCCCGGTCGGTCGTCCTCGGCGGTGGCGCGCAGGATGGGGCGCGGGTCCGGGTGGCTGAGGAACGCCCGGCGCATGCCGGCGATGTCTTCGGCCGCGATCTCGGGCATGTCGGCGGGCAGGACCAGAAGCCCCGCCATTTCCGCCGCGGCCGCCGCACCCCTGCGCAGCGACGCGGCCATCCCTTCGGCGGCCTCGGCCACCTCGGCGATCTCGACCCCGCAGCCCTGCAGCGCCGCGCGCCGGGCCTCCGCCCCGGGCGGCAGCGTCACCAGAACCGGGCAGCCCGCCGCCCGCGCCCGCAGCGCCAGCAGCGCCAGCAGCGGCCGGCCCTCCACCAACTCCAGCAGCTTGTCGGCGCCGCGCATCCGGCGCCCCGCCCCGGCGGCGGGGATCAGCGCCAGCACATCGGCGCGATCACCCGGCGGGCTCTTCAGGCCTCGGCCTCGTCGGCGGGCTTGGCCTGCAGCAGGCCATAGCGCTCCATCCCGATCTCGTCGGCCAGCGCCAGCTGGGTCTCGAGATAGTCGATATGGCCTTCCTCGTCGGCGATCAGCTCCTCGAAGATGTTCTTCGAGACGAAATCGCCCACGCTGTCGCAGTGGTTGCGTGCCTCGATGTAGAGGGTCCGCGCGTCGTGTTCGGCCGCGAGGTCGCATTCCAGCGTCTCGCGCAGGGTCTGCCCGATCCGAAGCGGGTCGAGCTTCTGCAGGTTCGGATGCCCCTCCAGGAACAGGATGCGCTCGATCAGCTTGTCGGCGTGGTTCATCTCCTCCAGGCTCTCGGAGCGGGACTTGGCTGCGATGCGCCCATAGCCCCAGTCCTCCTGCAGGCGGTAGTGCAGCCAGTACTGGTTGATCGCCGTCAGCTCACTGCGCAGCGCGGCGTTGAGATAGTCGATGACCTTGGGGTCGCCCTTCATTCCGGTTGTCCTGTGTTGCCGCGCGGTGCAACCCGCGCAAGTTCATGGGCACTTCGAGCGTATCGCAGCCCGCCATCGTGGTCACGAACAGCGGCAGGCAGCTTCCGCAATCGGCCCGCTTGCCCAGCGCGCGATAGATCTTGCCGGGCGTGATCAGCGTCTCGGGGTCGGCCGCGCGCATCCAGTCCACCGCCGCCCGGATGTCGTGGTCGGTGATGGACTGGC
>SKMM01000401.1 GCA_007121055.1 Paracoccaceae bacterium
CGGCCCGGGTCCAGCACCGGTGCGCGGGTCTCGTCGCGCCGGAGGCGCGCTTCCAGCGCGACGAAGATCCGCTCGGCGGCGCGCAGATGGGTCTTCATGTGCTCGATCACGGGCAACAGGTGGAAGCACGCACGGCCGACCCAGTTGCCCAGCGTGCCGCGGTCGAGGTGGAGCCCCTGTCGCTCGAAGATCCCGGCCTGGCGGTAAAGATGCGCTGATCGGGCTTTGCACCAGATGGCGACGTTGGGATGATATCCTCCGTTGCAACCAATCAAGGGAGTTCAGGAATGGAATTTTTTGTTGGTCTCGATGTGTCCCTCGACGAAACGCACATCTGCGTTGTCGACGAAGGTGGACGTATCATCAAGGAAACACGCGCGGCGAGCGAGCCAGATGCGATCGCCAAGGCAATTCGGCACAAGGGGCGCCGCATCGAGCATGTAGGCCTCGAGGCCGGAAATCTTTCGCAATGGCTGTATGAAGGTCTCGTCAAACAGGGCTTCTCGGTATCCGTGATGGAGGCACGCCACGTCCGAGCCGCTTTCGCCGCCATGCGCGTGAAGACGGATCGTCACGACGCTCGCGGAATTGCCCAGTTGGTCCGACTGGGCTGGTTCAAGCGCGTCCATGTCAAATCGCTCGATGCCCAGGAGACACGCGCGCTGCTCACCGCCCGCGGGTTCCTCGTCGAAAAGGTGACGGCGACGGAGAATTCGTTGCGCGCTGCGCTCAGGAACTTTGGGCTGAAGATGGGCTCGGTGACACGGAAGACCTGGGAGGCACGGGCGCGGGAGCTGGCTGACGGTAACTCAGTCCTCGAGGGACTCGTGGAGGCAATGTTGCGGGTGCGAACTCTGCTCCTTGACGAGCTTGCCAGCATCGACGGCCAGCTCACGGCACTCGCAAAGTCCGATCCCATAACACGGTTGCTGATGACGACCCCTGGGGTGGGCGTGATCGTGGCGCTCACATTCCGAAGTGCTGTCGATAATCCGGACCGCTTCCCGCGCAGCCGGGATGTCGGAGCCTGGGCCGGACTGACACCGCGAAGGTGGCAATCGGGCAAGACGGACATCGCCGGACGGATCACCAAGGCTGGTGACCCGCGGGTTCGCGTCATGCTCTTCGAGGCCGCCGCAAGTATCCTCGGGCGGGCGCGGGTCATGTCGCCCTTGAAGGCATGGGGTCTGAGAATCGCGAAACGGACATCAATGAAGAAGGCGATCGTCGCCGTGAGCCGCAAGCTCGCCACGATCCTGCTGGCGATGTGGAAGTCCGGCACCGCGTATTGGGCGGCAGGCCGACCACCAGCTTCGGCCCAGGACTTCGCAGCAGCATGATGACGACATCGATCAGGCCGCGCGAGCCACCAAGACCACGCGCCCGTCATCATTGAGATCCGGCGCCTTTGGGCGACGGTCTGACGTCCCGGGCAGGGACGACGGACGGGATCAGCTCGGATTTACCCATGGCTCGATTTAGGCCGAGGTAAAGCTTTGGAGCATCCCGACCTCCACAGTCCGCATCTTGTGGCGGCGTGCCGACCACGGACAGAAGTATGGACCTGCTCGTCGGACCGTCTTCGCCATTGACCAAACCCGCCCGATCACAGAAATGGCAGGTGGTCTCCGAACTTGGACACGATGGTGAGCCATCGAGGCGCCATCGGTTCGAGCCCGATGGCGAACGGCGATCAGCCGCTCGGTCGGCAACCCGCCCGGCACGACATGCTCGGGCGCGCTCGCCATTGTTCTCGAACCAATGGCGCACAATGGCTCGCCCTGTGCCACGGCCTGCGAACAGCGGCGGCAGGCATATCGGGGGCGACGCGTCACCAGCACCCGGAACTGCGCGGGGGTGAGGCGGATCAGGCGGCCTTCCGGTGGACGGCCGCCCCGCCGAACGTCGAGCCGCTCGGAGGCATCCTCGCCGATCCGGGCCATCGCACCACAGCCGCAGGGGCAGAGGATGGTGGCAGGCTCGACCACCCGCTCGACCCGGGGCAGGTGCGCCGGCAGATGCCCGCGGTTGCGCGCCGGCTTCCGCGGGGCCTCTCCGCGCGCCGCACGCAGGGCAGCCTCGGCCTTCTCCTGCGCCGCCTCGAGCACGCCCTGAGCCAGTTCGGCATCTTCCAGCGGCAGATTGAACTGGTCAGGCGACAGCTTCTCGGAGCGTTTGCCGAACTGCGCGCGCTGCGAGGAGCGTGAGGCATATCTTCCAGCCGGCGGTTCGCCTCCTGAACCTCGGCCAGCGCCGCCTCGACCTCGGCCAGCCGGGCCTTCAGATGGGCGTTCTCGCGGCTGAGGGCGTCGGCGTCCATGGGCGGAAGTGACTCACGACGCCCCCCTCAAGGCCAGCAAAAACGGGAGTTCCCACATGTCGGGACGCTCATCCCGCCGCCAGCGGGCGCCGCGCCCGCTCGGGCCGGACCAGCCGCCAGTCATTCGTCGGGAAAACGGTCCACCGGACCGTTTTCTGATCCTCCTCATCCTCGAACAGCGCCGCCAGCTGCGCCGAGGACATCCGCATCACCCCGTCCCGCACCTGCGGCCAGACGAACCGTTCGGCATGCCCCTCGAACCCGTGGCGGGGCATGCCTCACCCTTCCAGGCGCTTGTGAACCAGCACCATCCCGGTCTGGTCCCAGACCAAGAGCTTGATCCGGTCCGCCCGTTTCGAACGGAAGACGAAGACGGCACCGCGAGACACGGGTCCAGCCCGAACATCTCCTGCACCGCCAGCGCCAGCCCGTCGATCCCCTTGCGGAGCGAGCCATTGAGGCGCCATTGGTTCAAGCCCAATGGCGAGCCACCGGCCGCGTCGCCACGAACACCTTCACCGGCCCGCCCTGGCCGAGCATCATGTCGTCGCCGCCCGCGCCGCCCGGATCGCCCGCGTCAGCAGCCCCTCATCCGCGCCGGACCCGGCCCGGATCACGA
>SKMM01000292.1 GCA_007121055.1 Paracoccaceae bacterium
CCCGCTGCGGGGGTGTCCCCCTGCGCGGTCATCGCACGGGCGGGGGGACGGCACGGCGCGGCCGCCGCCGGATCATCCCTGCGCGCGGCCATGCCCGAGCTCTTCGGCGGGCACGGGCCGGGTCGCCTCGAAGCCCAGCGTGGCGGGGTCGAAGACATAATGCGCCCCGCAGAACTGGCAGTCGGCGGTGACCGTGCCTTCGGGCGTGGTCATGGTGCCGATGTCGCGGGCGGAATAGATCGACAGGCTCTGGCGCACCTTGTCGTGGTTGCAGGTGCAGCCGAATTCCACCGGCTGGGGGTCGAACACGCGCGGGCCTTCCTCGTGGAACAGCCGCACGAGGAGGTCGGTGGCCTGCACGTCGGGGCCAGTGAGTTCCTCCTTCTCGACCGTGTCGAGGAGGAGGTTCACGCGGGACCAGTTCTCCTCCTCGGTGCCGTCGAGCATGTCGGAGGGGGTGAGCAGCCCGCCCTCGCCCGAGCCGCCGCCCGCGGCATGGGGCGAGGCCTTGGGCAGGCGCTGCATCATGACGCCTCCCGCGCGCCAGTGGCGCGTGGTCTGCGGACCGTAGCCCAGTGCGAAGCGAGTCGGCAGCTGTTCGGACTGCGCGAAATAGGTCTCGGCGCAAGCCGCAAGGCTGCCGCCCGCGATCGGGGTGATGCCCTGGTAGGGGGCGGTGCCGCGGCCCTGGTCGATGACGATGGCGAAATAGCCCTTGCCGATCTGACCGAACGGGTCGGGGGTGGTTGCCTCGAGGCGCGCGGCGTCGAAGCTGGCATACGCGCGGATGCGTGCGGGCGCGCCGGGCTCCGCGGGCGCGAAATAGTCGGTGGCGATGAGGCGGGCGGGGCCGTCGCCGCGGATCTGCAGGCTGAGGCGCCAGCGCAGCTTGATGGTCTGGCCGATCAGCGCGGTCAGCATCGCGGCCTCGGCCACCAGCGCCTCGATGGCGGGCGGGTAGGCGTGCTGCGCCAGGATGCGGTCCAGCGTGCCGTCGAGCCGCGCCACCCGGCCGCGGATGTCGGGGCGGTCGAGCTGGAACGGCAGGACGGTATCGTCCCAGGCGATTTGCGAGCCGAGGGTCATGGGCTTCCTTGCGGGCGATCCTGTGTGTATCCCCGCCATATATGATCTGGCCGGGGGCGGCCAAGGGGAGGGGCGGGGATGATCCGACGCTTCGGCGAGAGCCGCGCGCCCGGACGGCGTTATCGTCGGCGCCGCGGAGTTTATGCGGTGCTGCTGCGGGGCGACCGGGTTCTGCTGACCCATCAGGCTGCGCCGGTGCCGGAATACCAGCTGCCGGGCGGCGGGGTGGATGCGGGCGAGGCCGCGCTGCCGGCGTTGCACCGGGAGGTGTGGGAGGAGACCGGCTGGTCCATCGCGACGCCGCGCCGGCTGGGGGCGTTCCGGCGGTTCACCTACATGCCGGAGTACGATCTGTGGGCGGAGAAGCTGTGCGAGGTGTGGCTCGCCCGGCCCGTCCGTCGGCTGGGGCCGGTGCCAGAGCCGGGCCACAGTGCGCTGTGGCTGCCGGGGCCGGAGGCGGTGGCGCGGCTGGGCAATGACGGCGACCGGCATTTCCTGGCGCGGGTGCTGCGCGGTCAGGTGTAGGCGATCCAGAGCAGGACCACGCCAAGTCCGAGGCGGTAGATCACATAGGGCGTGAAGCTGACGTAGCGCAGCAGCTTCATCATGAAGGCCAGCGCCGCCAGCGCGGCGAAGAAGCTGAAGACGGCCGCGATGGCACCGTCGCGCAGCGCCTCGAAGTCCGCCCGCGCCCAGGCATCGCCGCCCATCAGCACCCCGGAGGCGATGATTGTGGGGATTGACATCAGCATGGAGATGCGCGCCGCGTCGTGGCGGGCAAAGCCGAGGCTGCGCGCGCCGGCGATGCAGGCCCCCGAGCGCGAGGTTCCGGGGATTAGTGCCACCGCCTGCCACAGCCCCAGAAGCAGCGCGTCCTTCAGACCCCACTCTCGGATGGTGCGGGTCTCGGGGCTCTGGCGGTCGAAGAACCAAATCACGAGGCCGAAGATGATCATCATCCAGCCGATCAGCGCCACCGAGCGCATCGCCTCCATCGCCCCGGTGAGGTGGAAGATCAGCCCGAGGATCATCACCGGCACGGTCGCGATGGCGAGGCACAGCGCCAGCCAGGTGCCCTGGTTGTCGATCTGCCAGCGCAGCAGCCCGGGGATGCCCAGCAGCGCCAGGCGCACGTCGCGCCAGAAATAGAGGATGACGGCGAACAGCGTGCCGATGTGCACCGCCACGTCCAGCACCAGCCCCTGATCCTCGAGCGGGGTCAGCGCGGGCAGCAGGATCAGATGCGCCGAGGAGGAGATCGGCAGGAACTCGGTGATTCCCTGGATGACGGCCAGCAGGAACAGGTGGATGAAGGTCACGCGGGCGGGCTCCGGTCTGGGATGGGTGCTTCGGGGGATGGGTCGCTGGCGGGACCATGCAGCAGGGCAGCACGGATTGAAAGTGGGGAGGGTAGGGAATGCGTACTGACCTAAAAGACTCGTTTTCGGAGGGCATCATGGGATGTCGCGGAAAAAAGGTGGCTAATAGGTCAGCATAAGTGACTTTTCATCCGGGACCCCTTGATGTATCTCCCATGCAGATGCGCCGGGATCCGCCCGGCCGGGAGGACGACCATGGCCCATTCGCAGATGCTGCGCTTCGTGAAGGTGGAGAAGGAGACGCCGGAAAAGCGGCCCCCCGACCTGCGCACCCATGACTTCCGCGAGATCTATGCCGAATACGCCGCCGAGAAGGCCGGCGAGCAGGCCGGGCGCTGCAGCCAGTGCGGCGTGCCCTACTGCCAGACCCATTGCCCGCTGCACAACAACATCCCCGACTGGCTGATGCTGACCGCCGAGGGGCGGCTGCAGGAGGCCTATGAGGTCAGCCAGGCCACCAACACCTTTCCGGA